>NZ_QZFV01000072.1:0-88595 GCF_003600245.1 Amycolatopsis panacis | reverse complement strand
CCGCGGCGTCTTCGGAGCTTCGCTCCTTCGCCGGTGGGGGTGTCGCGTGTTGTCCGAGGGCCGAGCCCCCGGAGCCCCCACGGGGCGGTGGGGGCGTAGGGGGGTGAGCTGCGGCTCCTGACGGGGCGGTGGGGGCGTAGGGGGGTGAGTTGCGGCTCCTGACGGGGCGGGTGGGGCGTAGGGGGCGAGCTGCGGGGCGGGTGTGGGGGTTCCAGTGAAGTCCGGTCGGGTGTCCAGCCACACGGTGTGCGTGCCATCCGGGGTGACGGTCGGGCCAAAGCGATTCGGGGTTGGCTCGCCTGCCTTGCGCCACCAGGAGTACGCGGTGTCCGCCTCGTCCCAGAGACGGCGCGGGCCGAGTTGGTGCACCGTCCAAGGGGTTTGCCCGCGTATCAGCGTGACCCGCGCCCATGATCGGGTGCGCACGTCGTGCAACTCGACCAGGCGACGGTCGTCGGTGACGTCTTCCACCGTCAGATAGCAGAACGGCACCCGGAGTCCGATGGTGAACGAAGCGCGAGTGAAGGTGACCATCTCGAACAATTCCCGGCCGCCGTGCGCGGTCCGGGTCGTCGCCGCCGTGCCGATCTGGTCGGCGGAAGGCTCGAGGAAGTCCCGCCGCTGGCTCCGCAGGCGCATGAACGCCAGGTCCGCTCCGCATCGCCCCGACGCGGACCCGTCCTCGGCGACTACCAGACGGGTCAAAGCGTCGTCGCCGTAGTCGCTGCCCCATGGCACGACGAGCACTCCGCCGGGGCGGGTCTGCCCGATCCACGCCGCCGGGATGGTGCGGACAGACGCCGTGGAGATCACCCGGTCGTAGGGGGCGTCCGGGGCATAGCCTTTCGTGCCGTCGCCGGTCACCACTACGGGCGAGTACCGGCCCCGGTCTCCAGCACGCGGTGCCCTTCGCGTACGTCCAGCGCCGCGAGCATGGCTGCCACCAGCGACGGCTGACTACCGGAGCTGGACGGCTGCTGCCCGATTTCACCCGGCTCGGTGGCGCCGTCGTCCACCTGCGTGACGATCGGCTCGTCCGCCGCGACCAGCGCACGCCAGCGTGGTTCGTCGTCGTCTCGCGAGACCGCGGAAAACCCGCCCTTGACGGGGTCATCGACCCACACCACGGCCGGGATGAACGGCGCGCGCCCCACGGTCAGCCGGTCGTGCCGGTCGGTCACGAATTCCGCCCTACTCGTCCCTGTCCGTCGCGGTCGGCGTCCTTCTTGCCCATCTTCTGCCTCCTGTTTTCCTCACCGCGCCGCTTGGGCGCGAAGCCTCCATTGATCGTGTATCCGGCTGCTGACGTTCTCGATCACGTACGCACCCTCCGTTGTGCCTGCAACCCCAGCAGCGGCCAACCGGGGCGGGGTGAGGGGCGCCGGTCTTTGTAGGGTGGTGGCATGACTTCTGCGGATACGTTGTTCGAGCGCATTATCGCCGGGGAGATTCCGTCCGACGTGGTGCACGAGGACGAGACCACGTTCGCGTTCCGGGACATCAATCCGCAGGCGCGGGTGCACGTGCTGGTGGTGCCGCGGAAGCGGTATCGCAATGTCGCCGAGCTGACCGAGGCGGATCCGCAGTTGCTGGCCGACGTGCTGCGGTCGTGCCGCCGGGTGGCCGAGATCGAGGGCATCGCCGAGAGCGGTTATCGGGTCGTGTTCAACACCAACGCCGAATCCGGGCAGACCGTGTTCCACGTGCACGCGCACGTGCTGGGCGGCGAGCAGTTGGGGCTGTTCGGGCGCTTCGGGTAGGAAACCGGACTGCGGGCGGGACCGGCGGCCAAGTACCATCGAAGGGTCCGCACGAACGTCCGTCAACGCAGCGAAAGCGCAGAAAGCAGGCCAGAGGCCACGTGGCCGGAACCGCACCGGGTGGAGCCGCCCGTCCTGACGTCCCCGACGACGCCCCGGCCACCAGCGTGGCCCAGTCCCGCTTCCCGATTCCCGACACGGCCGCGCTGAGCCTGCTCGGCTCGCGCGACGAGAACCTCCGCGTCGCCGAGGAACTGCTCGCCGCGGACGTGCACGTGCGTGGCAACGAGGTCACCCTCACCGGCACCCCGGCCGACGTCGCCTTCGCCGAACGCGTCTTCACCGACCTGGCCCAGCTCGCCGGCGGTGGCCAGCAGGTCGGCCCGGACACCGTGCGCCGCACCATCGGCATGCTCTCCAGCGGCGACGCCTCCCCGGCCGAAGTGCTCAGCCTCAACATCGTCTCCCGCCGCGGCAAGACGATCCGGCCCAAGACGCTCAACCAGAAGCGATATGTCGACGCGATCGACAAGCACACCGTCGTCTTCGGCATCGGCCCGGCGGGCACCGGCAAGACCTACCTCGCCATGGCCAAGGCCGTACAAGCCTTGCAGGCCAAGCAGGTCACCCGCATCGTGCTGACTCGCCCGGCGGTCGAAGCCGGCGAACGCCTCGGCTTCCTGCCCGGCACGCTCAACGACAAGATCGACCCGTACCTGCGCCCGCTCTACGACGCGCTGCACGACATGATCGAAGCGGAGTCGATCCCGCGGCTGATGCAGGCGGGCACGATCGAAATCGCGCCGCTGGCCTACATGCGCGGCCGGGCACAACCGGTCACCACCCCCGTGCTCACCCCGGAGGGCTTCCGGCCGATCGGGCGGCTGCGGGTCGGCGATCTGGTGCTGGGCTCCCATGGTGAACCCACCCCGGTCCTCGGCGTCTACCCGCAGGGCGAGAAGGACATCTACCGGCTGACCGCGGGCGACGGCTCGTCGACCCTGTGCTGCGGGGACCACCTCTGGACGGTCAGGACCGCGTCGGGCAAACGACGCGGCAAACCGTGGCGGGTCCTCGAAACCAAGCAGATGATCGGCAAGCTCCGCGCGCGGCGGTACGAGCTGCCGATGCTGTCCGGTCCGGCCTGTCATCCCGCCCGCCCGGTCCCGATGGATCCCTACGCGCTCGGCCTGGTGCTCGGCGAAGGATGTCTGACCGGGTCCACGACCCCGGGCTTCACGACGCACGATCCCGAGCTTCCGGGCATCCGCGTGCGGCATCGCGGCGGGAACGACGCACCCGACCAGAACGCCGAAGCCGGGAACGTCATCACGCTGGAGAACCCGGTCACCGACGCTCTCCGCGAACTGGAGCTGCTCGGTACCCGGTCGAACACCAAGTTCGTTCCGGAGTGCTACCTGAGCAACTCGGCCGAAGTGCGGCACGCCCTGCTGCAGGGCCTGCTCGACGCGGACGGCGAGCCGGTCGGGCACCGTGGACGTACCTGCCGGATCCAGTACACGACCACCTCGCAGCGGCTGCGGGACGACATCGTCGGCCTCGTGCAGTCGCTCGGCGGAACGGCCACCGAGCGAAGCCGCCGGGCGGCGGAGGATCAGCACGACGCGTACGTGCTGGACATCCGTCTTCCCGAGGGCACCGAGCCGTTCCGGCTCGCCCGCAAGCAGGAGAGCTACCACGCGGCCGGCGGCAGTGGCAGGCCGACGCGGTTCATCGACCGGATCGAGCCGGCCGGGCGCGCGGAGGCGGTCTGCATCCAGGTGGCGGCGGCCGATTCGCTCTACGTGACCGAGGGCCACCTGCTCACCCACAACACCCTCAACGACGCCTTCATCATTCTCGACGAGGCGCAGAACACCACCCCCGAGCAGATGAAGATGTTCCTCACCCGGCTCGGGTTCGGGGCCAAGATCGTGGTCACCGGGGACGTCACCCAGGTCGACCTGCCCAGCGGGCAGCGCAGCGGGCTGCGGGTCGTGCGGGAGATCCTCGAAGGCGTGGACGATCTGCACTTCGCCGAGCTGACCAGTCAGGACGTGGTGCGGCACAAGCTGGTCGGCGACATCGTCGACGCGTACGAGAAGTGGCAGGCCGCCCACGACGCGCAGGAACCGCCGTCCGGCGGCCGGAAGGGCACCCGCCGATGAGCATCGAGATCGCCAACGAGTCCGGCGTCGACGTGGACGAGACCTCGATCGTCGCGGCGGCGCGCTTCGCACTCGACAAGATGGAGGTCAGCCCGCTGGCCGAGCTGTCCGTCCTGTGCGTCACCCTGGACGTGATGGAAGACCTGCACCAGCGTTGGATGGACCTGCCGGGCCCGACCGACGTGATGGCCTTCCCGATGGACGAGCTGGACTCCTCCCGACGGCCGGACGCGCCGGACGCCTCGCCCGCACTGCTCGGCGACATCGTGCTGTGCCCGGCCTTCGCGAAGGACCAGGCCAAGGCCGCCGGGCACGGGCTGCTCGACGAACTGCACCTGCTCACCGTGCACGGGGTCCTGCACCTGCTCGGCTACGACCACGCCGAACCGGCCGAGGAACGCGAGATGTTCGGGCTGCAGAAGCGCATTCTCGGCGAGTTCCAGGCCGCGGTGGCCGCGCTGGACGCCCGCGATGCACAGCGCAACGTGGACGACCGGGTGCTCGGCGTCGCCGGGCTCGACACCCCGGCCCCCGGGGAAACGCCCTAAGGTTCCGACATGGGCAGTCCCACGGCACAGCTCGTGATCGCGATCGCGCTGGTGCTGCTCGCCGGTGGCTTCGCTGCCGCCGACGCGGCCATCGGCACGGTCTCGCAGGCCCGCGTCGACGGGCTGGTGCGCAGCGGCCGCGGCGGCGCGCGGCAGCTCGCCGCGGTCGTCGCCGAGCGCCGCCGGCACATCAACCTGTTGCTCCTGCTTCGGCTCGGCTGCGAGCTGACCGCCACCGTGCTGGTCACGGTGTCCTTCCTCGGCTGGGTGAGCAGGTTCTGGCTGGCTGTGCTGCTGTCCGCGGTGGTCATGGTGGTGGTCAGCTACGTGCTGATCGGCGTCGGCCCGCGCACCATCGGCCGTCAGCACCCTTATCGCGTCGGGATGATCGCGGCCGGCCCGGTCCGGGTGCTGGGCTCGATACTCGGCCCGCTGTCGCGGCTGCTCATCGTGCTCGGCAACGCGATCACGCCCGGCCGGGGTTTCCGCGAGGGCCCGTTCACCTCCGAGGTCGAGCTGCGCGAACTGGTCGACTTGGCTCAGGAACGCGGCGTGGTGGAGGACTCCGAGCGGGAGATGATCCACTCGGTCTTCGAACTCGGCGACACGGTGGCCCGCGAAGTGATGGTGCCGCGCACCGAGATCGTCTGGATCGAGCGCACCAAGACCGTGCGTCAGGCCCTTGCGCTCGCGTTGCGCACCGGGTTCACCCGCGTCCCGGTGATCGACGACTCGGTTGACGACATCTGCGGCGTGGTCAACATCAAGGACCTGATGTCCGCGTACATGGACCCGGACGGGCCGGGAACGCTGGTCGGCGGGGTGATGCACCCGGCGAGCTTCGTGCCCGACTCCAAGCGGCTCGACGAGCTGCTCAAGGAGATGCAGCGCACCCACCACCACCTGGCGATCGCGGTCGACGAGTACGGCGGCACCGCGGGCCTGCTGACGATCGAGGACATCCTCGAGGAGATCGTCGGCGAGATCACCGACGAATCCGACACCGAGGAACGGCCGGACGTCGAGGAACTCGACGAAGGCGCGGTGCGCGTGTCGTCCCGGCTCAGCGTGGACGACCTCGGCGAGCTGTTCGGCATCGACCTGCAGGACCACGATGTGGAGACGGTCGGCGGACTGCTCGCACAGCGACTGGGTAGGGTCCCGCTGCCGGGGGCCGAAGCCGAGGTCGCCGGCCTTCGGCTGTTCGCCGAGGGGGGCAAGGACCGCCGCGGCCGCATGCGCATCACCTCGGTCGTGGTCCGTCCGGCCGGCGCCGGCGTGCGGCGGCGCACCCGGGCACCCCAATCCGATGAAAGCAACAGGAGAGTCGACCATGCCTGACCTCGAGGCCGAGGACCAGAAGCTCGTCACGCTGGCCCGTTCCGCACGGGCCCGCAACGGTGCCGCCGAAGGTGCCGCGGTGCGGGACACCGACGGCCGGACCTACGCCGCGACCACCGTCGAGCTGCCGTCGTTCCGGCTCACCGCCGTGCAGGGGGCGGTGGCCGCCGCGCTGTCCAGCGGCGCCGAGGGTCTCGAAGCGGCCGCCGTGGTGACCGCCGATGTGCTCGTGGACGAGGCATCCGTGCAGGCGGTGCGCGACGTGGCGAAGCTGGCTCCGATCGTGCGGGCCGAGCCCTCGGGCGAGATCGCCGAGGTGCTCCAGCCGTGACCGAGCCGCATCGCTCCGGGTTCGCCTGCTTTGTCGGACGGCCCAACGCGGGCAAATCCACGCTTACCAACGCGCTGGTCGGCACCAAGATCGCGATCACCTCGAGCAAGCCGCAGACCACCCGGCACGCCATCCGCGGGATCGTGCACCGCCCGGACGCGCAGCTGGTGATCATCGACACACCCGGCCTGCACCGTCCGCGCACCCTGCTCGGGCAGCGGCTCAACGATCTGGTGCACGAGACCTGGTCCGAAGTGGACGTCGTCGGATTTTGCGTGCCGGCCGACGAAAAGGTCGGTCCGGGCGACCGGTTCATCGCTGAGGAACTGAAGAAGATCGCGCGCCGCACCCCGGTGCTCGGCATCGTCACCAAGACCGATCTGGTCAAGCCCGAGCAGGTCGCCGAGCAGTTGCTCGCGCTGCAGCAGGTGATGGACTTCGCCGAGCTGGTGCCGGTGTCGGCGGTGGACGGGTTCCAGGTCACCACGCTGTCGGACCTGCTGGTCGCGCGGCTGCCCGAGGGACCGCAGCTCTACCCCGGCGGCGAGCTGACCGACGAACCGGAGCAGACCCTCGTCGCCGAGCTGATCCGGGAGGCCTCGCTGGAGGGCGTACGCGACGAGCTGCCGCACTCGATCGCGGTCACCGTGGAGGAGATGCTGCCGCGCGAGGGCCGCGACGACCTGATCGACGTGCACGCGCTGCTGTACGTGGAGCGGCCCAGCCAGAAGGGGATCATCCTCGGGCACCGCGGCGAACGGCTGAAGGAGGTCGGCGCCACCGCGCGCCGGCACATCGAGCGGCTGCTGGGTTCGAAGGTCTACCTCGATCTGCATGTGAAGGTGGCCAAGGACTGGCAGCGCGACCCGAAACAGCTGCGGCGGCTGGGATTCTGACGCGTCTTCGTCGCGTCGTTTCCGGGAGGGAAGGGCATGAACGGTCGGTACCCGCTGTGGCGTCTTGACGGGTACCGCCTGCCGCTCGGCATCGCCATCCTGATCGGGCGGTACCTCGTGGCGGGTAACGGGTTCCGGCCGTGAGCACTGTCTACACGGGAGTGCCCGCGCGCAATCCTCGTGCGGTCGCCAGGGCACTCGCGGGGCCTGCCGCGGTCGCCGCCGGGATCGGGCTGGCCTGCGCCGCGGTGTGGTGGGGGGATCCGACCACGCCTGGCGGGCTGTTTCCGGTGTGTCCGACCAAATTCCTGTTCGGCATCGACTGTCCCGGCTGTGGTGGCCTGCGGATGGCCTACAGCCTGTTGCACGGCAACGTTTCCGCGGCAGTGCACTACAACGCGGTGGCGCTGGTGTTCGTCGTGTTGTTCGCGTGGAGCGGGTTCGCCTGGACAGTAGGCAGGTTGCGCGGCCGCGCGGTGCGTTCGTGGCTGCACCGGCGGTGGACGCCGTGGGTGGCGGGTGCGGCGTTCGCGGCCTGGTTTGTCCTGCGCAACCTGCCGTTTCCGCCGTTCGCTGGGCTGTTCGTGTGAACTTGACAGTGGTGTGGACCACGTCCGGAGCGGATCCGGTTTCCCCTGCGGACAAGGGAAAGCCTGGCTGAGATCGGCGTAGCGGAACCGAGTACGCTCCGTGCGCCGGTGCTCACGGAAGAGTGACAGCGCCGGTGCAACGACGATGCGAGGGGGAATTCCCGATGACCGATCCCTACAGTCAGCCGGCCGGCCCGCCGCAGGGTCCGCCGCCGTTCGGTGTCCCGCCGGGACAGCCGCCCGGCGTGCCCCCGGCCCCGGGCGGATTTCCTGTGCCGCAAGGAGGTTTCGGCCAGCCACAGCCGGGTTTTGGCTCGCCGCAGGGTGCCCACGGCGGTTTCGGCCAGCCGCACGCGCCGTCGCCTCAGCCCGGTTTCGGTGCCCCGCAACCGGGTTATGGCCAGCCAGGGTTCGGTGGCCCGAACCCGTACGGCCCGCCGGGCGGTTACGCGAACTGGGGCCTGCGGGTGCTCGCGATGCTGATCGACTACGGCCCGCTGCTTGCGCTGCACCTGACCGCGATCATCGTCGGCACGATCGGGTTGGGCTCGATTGTCACCACGATCTGCTACCTGCTCGCCGGCTTGGGGTCGATCGGCTGGGGCCTCTACACCCGGTGGCTGCGAGGCGGTACCACCGGGCAGTCGCTCGGCAAGCGTGTGGTCGGGATCAAGCTCGTCAGCGAGGTGACCGGGCAGCCGATCGGCCCGGGGATGGCCTTCGTGCGCGATCTGACGCACGTGTTCGACGGGTTCTTCTGCTTCGTGGGCTTCCTGTGGCCGCTGTGGGACGAAAGGGCGCAGACCTTCGCGGACAAGATCATCCGCACCGTGGTGCTGCCCGCGGACGCTCCGGCGCCACCGCAGGCGTTCGGCTACGGCTCGCCGCAGGCCGGTTTCGGGCCGCCGCCCGGCTTCGGTCAACACCCCTCCGGCGGGTTCGCCCAGCCGCAGGCGGCGTTCGGGCAGCAGCCCGGGTTCGGGCAACCGGGCCAGCCTCAGCCGGGGTTCGGTCAGTCGCCCGCTGAGGGGCTCGCCCAGCCGCAGCCGGGACTTGCCCAGCCCCAGGCGGGATTCGGTCAGCCGCAGGCGGGATTCGGTCAACCTCAGCCGAGCGTGGGCCAGCCGGGGCAGCCTCAGCCGGGGTTCGGCCAGCAACCGCCGGGACTCGGGCAGCCGGGCCAGCCGCAGGCCTTCGGACAGCTCCCGTCCGGCGGGTTCGCCCCGCCGCCCCTGCCCGGCCAGCCCGTTGCCGATCAGTCTGCCGCCGGACTTGTCGTCGCCGGGCAATCCTCCACCGGGCAGCCCACCGCCGGGCCACTTTCGCCCGGACCGACGCCGTTCGAGCAGGCCGAGCCCACCCAGGTGGTCCGCCCGGGCGGAGCAGACTCCGCCGACCGCACCCAGATGCTCAAGCCCGGCGACCCCGCTCCCGAGGCCACTCAAACGCTCAAGCCCGACGCCGCCGTGAAGAGCGACCCACCGGCCTGATCGTCTTTGCCCGTAAGAAAAAGCCAAGCCGTGCCCACTCCGGCAGCCGCGGTGCGCACCGGCTCTTTCCACCGAACCAGGGTGTCACCGTCGGCGATATCGCCCGGAAGTGGGACGATGCCGGGGTGGTGAACCTCTACCGCGACACCGGGGTGGTGCTGCGCACGCACAAGCTGGGCGAGGCCGACCGGATCATCACCCTGCTCACGCGGCGGCACGGCAAGGTCCGGGCGGTCGCCAAGGGCGTGCGCCGCACCTCGTCCCGGTTCGGTGCGCGGCTCGAACCGTTCGGTCATGTGGACCTGCAGTTCTATCCCGGGCGCACGCTGGACGTGATCACCCAGGTGGAGACCGTGGACGCGTTCGCGCTGCCGCTGGTCGCCGACTACCAGCGCTACACCGCCGCCAGCGCCATCGCCGAGACCGCCGACCGGCTCTCCGCGGAGGAGGGCGAACCGGTGCTCAAGCTGTACCTGCTGGTCGTCGGCGCGCTGCGGGCGCTGGCCGGTGGGCAGCGGGACGCCTCGCTGGTACTCGACGCGTTCTTCCTGCGCGCGATGGCCTACGCCGGCTGGGCGCCCGCGATCGCCGAATGCGCCCGCTGCGGGCTGCCCGGCCCGCATGCCGCGTTCAATGTCGCCGCGGGCGGGTCGATGTGCCCGGACTGCCGGATCGCCGGATCGGTGCATCCCGCTCCGGAGGTGCTCACTCTGCTCGACGCGTTGCTGCAGGGGGCCTGGACGGTCGCCGAGGCCGCGCCCGGAGTCACCCGCCGGGACGCGTCCGGGCTGGTCGCGGCACATCTGCAGTGGCATCTGGAGCGTCAGCTGCGGTCGCTGCCGCTCGTGGAGCGGCGTGCCAGGCAGGTGCCTACGCCGGGGCAAGTAGGGTCACCCGGGTAGGGAAGCCCACTCGGCAGGAGGACCACGAAGTGCTGCGCAGGGGACGCGAGACCCGGGCGTCGGGGTATGAATTGCGGGCACCGGACCCGCATCCCACCGGGGCGAAGCCGCCGGAGATCCCGCGCGCGCTGCTCCCGAAGCACGTCGCGCTCGTGATGGACGGCAACGGCCGCTGGGCCAATCAGCGCGGCCTGCCGCGGATCGAGGGGCACAAGCGCGGCGAGGCGGTGATGATCGACGTCGCGAGCGGCGCAGTCGAGCTGGGCGTGAAGTGGCTTTCGGTGTACGCGTTCTCCACCGAGAACTGGAAGCGCAGCCCGGAGGAGGTGCGCTTCCTGATGGGCTTCAACCGGGACACCATCCGGCGTCAGGTGGACTACCTCGGTTCGATCGGCGTACGCATCCGGTGGGCGGGCCGTCGTCCCAAGCTGTGGGCGAGCGTGATCAAGGAACTGCAGATCGCGGAAGAGAAGACGAAGAACAACACCGCGCTGAACATGACCATGTGCGTCAACTACGGCGGACGCGCGGAGCTGGGCGACGCGATGCGCCGGATCGCCCAGGACGTCGCGGCGGGCAAGCTGAACCCCGACAAGATCGACGAGCGCACCATCGGGAAGTACCTGTACCAGCCGGACATGCCCGACGTGGACCTGTTCCTGCGTCCTTCGGGGGAGCAGCGTACGTCGAACTTTCTGCTGTGGCAGTCGGCGTACGCGGAGATGGTCTACCAGGACACGCTGTTCCCGGATTTCGACCGCACCCACCTGTGGCGTGCCTGCCTGGAATTCGCCAAGCGCGACCGCCGTTTCGGCGCGGCCGTGGACCAGGCCGAAGGGACCAACGCATGAGTACCGCGGAAGCCGCCGAGACCGGCGCCTTGCTGACCCTGGCCCGCGAAGCGCTGGAACGCTACCTCGAAGTCCACGTGGACGACGACGGCGCGATCACCTTCTCGCACGGGGACGTCCCCTGCGTCATCCAGGCCACCCGCCTGGCCGACGGTCTCACCGTGCTGAGCCTGACCTGCGTCGTCGCCTGGGACCGCCCGGACGACCCCGCGCTGGCGATCGCCGTCGCCGAACGCGCCGGCCAGGGCCTGTTCGGCACCCTCGGGCTCGGACACACCGACCAGGGCGTGGACGTGACCCTCCGCTACGCCTTCCCGGCGGAGGGCATGGACCCGTCGCCACTCGGGACGTTGCTGATGCTGGTGGTGTCGACGGCTTCACAGCTGCGTACGGAGCTGCCCGGCGTCCAGGACTGACCGGGTTTCCAGGCGTTCGCGGGGTGGTTCTTCGCCAAGGTTGTCGGGGCTGGCTGTTTGACGCGGACCCTGGGAGCTGTCGCTGGCGGCTGGTCATAGGTGGGGAGCCGTTTACGGCCCGGCCGATGTCCTGGCGGCCTTCCAGCTGAGCTGCCGACGTCGGTGATTGCTGAGCGCCTGTCGACGGTGACTTGCCTGTGGGATGGTGCTGCCGGGCCGATGTCACTGGGCTGTTTTCCGGCTGCTGTTTGCCGGGCGCCTGCCGAGGGGTGGCTTGCCTGACGGATCAGTGCTGTCGTTCGGGCTTCGCCGCAGTCGGGCGGATGTCGCTGGGCGAGTTTGCTGAGTGGCTGTCGCGTGTGGCGGGCGGTGCTGCGTGCTGGCTGGTGCGGCTTGGTGTTCGAGGGCGCAGCTGTCGTCGGGCTTGCCTTGCTTGAGGAGATGCCCGCTGTCGCAGGTGCTTTTCCACGCCCGATCGACCTGGTGCCGCAGGGGATTTGCCTCGCCGTGCCTTTCGCGTTCGACGGCTGGCTGGTGCTTTGCGTTGTCCTGCAAGGTGATTGCCCCGGGCAGCACGGTGAGTGGCTGCCGCTGCCCGCCCACTGCTTCGCCGCGCTCGACAGGTCGGTTCCGTCTGCTGCCGCATCCCGGCGAGCCAGCGCGCGGCGCGACCCAACCTCGACGAAATGACCGATTTGTCTATCTCGAATGGGTGACTTCTGCGCGAAACCGTCGTGAGGGTCCCCTTCACTGCGCCTGCGGGCGGCGTCCGGTCGGGGGTGGCTGGCATCATCGCGTTCGTGGAAATCATTCCCGGAAACGCCACCGAGGAGCGGCCGCGCACGCGGCGGTTCCGGATCAGTTCGATCGAGATCCTGTGCGCCGTGCTGCTCGTTGCGATCCTTGCGCAGAGCCGGCTGCAGGAGCTGTTCGACGTGCCCGCGTTGCGCACCGGCGCGACCGTGTTCGTCGCCGTGTGCGTGCAGGCGCTGCCCTTTCTGGTGCTCGGGGTGCTGATCAGCGGGGCCATCGCGGCGTTCGTGCCGGCGCGGGTGCTCGAGCGGGTGCTGCCGCGCCGGGCCTCGGCCGCGGTCGGGGTGGCCGGGCTGGCCGGCGTGGCCCTGCCGGGGTGCGAATGCGCGTCCGTGCCGGTCGCCCGGCGGCTGATCGGCCAGGGGGTGGCGCCGGCAGCGGCGCTGACCTTCCTGCTCGCCGCGCCCGCGGTGAACCCGGTGGTGCTGGTGGCCACCGCGGTGGCGTTCCCCGGCCGTCCGGAAATGGTGCTCGCGCGGTTCGCCGGGTCGCTCGCGACGGCGATGGCGATGGGCTGGATCTGGGCGCGCTGGGGCAAGCTGTCCTGGATCACCGAACGCGCCCTGCGCCGGTTGCCCGACGTGCCGCCGGGCCGCCGCTGGCAGGTGTTCGCCGAGACCGCGCGCACCGATCTGGTGGAGGCAGGAGGATTTCTCGTGCTGGGCGCGTTGATCTCCGCCTCGCTCAACGTACTCGTGCCGGCGCAATGGTTCGGGGTGCTGTCCGGGCAGGTGGTGCTCGGCGTGCTGGTGATGGCCGTGCTGGCCGTGGTGCTGGCGCTGTGCAGCGAGGCGGACGCATTCGTGGCCGCGTCGCTGGCCGCCGTGCCGTTGCTGCCGAAGCTGGTCTTTCTGGTGGTCGGCCCGGCCATCGACGTGAAGCTGTTCGCCTTGCAGACCGGTACGTTCGGGAAGTCCTTCGCGGCCCGGTTCGCCCCGGTGACGTTCGTGGTCGCGCTCCTCTGTGGCACGGCCGCGGGCCTGATCTTCCTCGGCGGTGCGCGATGAGGCGGGAAACCCAGAACGTGCTGCTGATCCTCCTCGGCGGCGCGCTGGTGAAGATTGCGATCAACGGCGACTACCTGCGCTATGTCAAACCGGCCCAGCAACCGTGGATCATCTGCGGCGGAGTGGTGATGCTCCTGCTCGGCGTCGTCGCGATCGTGGCCGACCTGCTCCGCGCCCGCTCGGCGGCGAATGCCGCCGCGCAAGCCGGGCCGGATGTCGTCGCGGCGGGCCATCCGCCGCCCGAAGCTGCAGGCGGCCAGGGCTGCGAGACACCTGATGCCCAGGAGCCACGGGTGGCGGCGGCGCATCACCTCGCGGATTCTCCGGGTGCGGGGCCGATCGATGAGTTCGTGCAGAGCCAGGGCATCGGGCCGATGGAGGAGTATCCGGCCGGGTTCGAGCAAAACAAGGACCCCAGCCTGACCGACGGGAATCGGCCAAGGGGTGAGCCGGAAAGCCCCGCCGGGCCTGCCGCCGGACATCCGGTGGGGGACGGGCACGGGCACCACCATCCGGCGCGTTCGGCGTGGCTGCTCGTCGTGCCGGTGCTCGCCGTTTTCCTCGTGGCGCCTCCCGCGCTCGGCGCGGATTCGGTCACCCGGACCGAGGCGAGAGTGCCCCAGAGCGCGGCGACCACGGCCGAGTCGGCTTTCCCGCCGCTGCCCGCCGAAGCAGTGGTGCCGATGGCGATGAACGAGGTCGTGTCACGGGCCGGCTGGGATTCCGGCGGCACCCTCAACGGCCGGACGATCGCGATCTCCGGCTTCGTCGTGCACAACGGCGGGCAGACCCTGCTGGCCCGCCTCGTCATCAGCTGCTGCGCTGCCGACGCCTCCCCGGTAACAGTGCGTCTGAAAGGAGGTGATGCGGACCGTTTCCCCAGCGACACCTGGCTACGGGTCACCGGACAGATCGTTCCCGGTACCGCCAACGAGGCGAACAGCTATACCCCCGACCTCGTCCCGGCGACCGTCGAACGGATCACCGCACCCAAAGACCCGTACGAGTACTGAGACGCGGCCGATGTCTGTCCGGTGGGCGATCCCGGCGCCGAGAGCGTGGCGGTGGGCGGCAAAGCCGAATGCGCGGCGAACGGTCCGGTGCCGAGCGGTGCGGCAGTGAACGGGCCGGGGCTGCCCGGAGCACGATCCGGTACCGAGAGTCGGCTGCAGCCCGGGCCGGATCCGATGGCCACGGCTGGTCCCCGGCACCTTCGACGCCCAGCCCCTGCGGTTGGCGCCAGACCGGACTCGACGCCTCGGCGGACTCAACGCTTGGCGAGGTCAGTCGCCGACTGGTCCAAGGCGTGGCCAGGACCAGCGCCAGGCCGTACCCGGGCCACACTGGACTCGGCGGCAGGTCGGACCCGGGCCACACTGGACTCGGTGGCAGGCCGGACCTACTGCCTCACTGGACTCTGCGCCAGACTGGCCCCGGCGTCCGAAACGGGCCGAGGTCCGGCCCGGCCGGGCGCGAGTTCGGGATCGACGGACGGATCGGGAGCCAGCGTGCCGGGGTTCAGCCTGCGGCGTGTTCCGCGCAGGTGCCGGTGATCTCCACGGTGTGGCTGATGTCGCTGAAGCCGTGTTCTGCGGCGATCTTCTCCGCCCAGCGTTCCACGGCCGGACCTTCGACCTCCACGGTGCGGCCGCAGACGCGGCACACCAGGTGATGGTGGTGGTGCGCCGAGCACAGCCGGTAGATCGCTTCGCCCGAGTCGGTGCGCAGGACGTCGATCTCGCCTGCCTCGGACAAGGACTGCAGGGTGCGGTACACCGTGGTCAGGCCGATACCGTCGCCGCGCTTGCGGAGTTCGTCGTGGAGTTCCTGGGCGGAACGGAAATCGTTGACGGTGGTGAGCAGATCGACCACCGCCGCTCGCTGCCGGGTGGCGCGGCGGCCGGGGACCGGGGCGGGTTTCGAGGCCCGGGACATCGTCATTTCCCTTCCTGCACGTGGGTCACCGCATCGACGACGATGTGCGCCAAGTGGTCGTCCACCAGCCGGTAGACGACCTCGCGGCCGCGGCGGTCACCGCGCACCACGCCTGCCGTCTTGAGCACCCGCAGGTGCTGGCTGATCAACGGTTGCGCGACGTCCAGCGCGTCCACCAGCTCGTGGACGCACCGGTCCGCCTCGCGCAGCTGCAGCACGATGGCGATCCGCACCGGGGCCGCGAGTGCCCGCAGCAGCTCGCCCGCGTCGGCGAGGGCGGCCGTCGGGACCGCGGATCCGGGGTGCCCGCCGCTCGGGCCGGGCTCGTGGCCGTCGGCCTCAAGCGCGGAACCTGCGGTGAGTGCGGAACCCTCGGCATCCGGGACTCCCCGAACGCCCTCCGCACCGGGACCACCACTTGCGGCACCGGAACCGCTTGCTGCACGGGCACTGGCCGCCACATCCGAGCGGCCTCCGGCACTGGGGCCACTCGTCGTGCCCGCACCGGAACCACTTGCGGCACCGGAACCGCTTGCCGCACCAGCACCGGCCGTCGCACCCGGACCGCCTCCGGCACCGGCTGCCACACCCGGACCGCCTCCGGCACCCGAATCGCCTGGGGCGCCCAAACCGCGAGCGGCGCCTGGGCCACCGGCGGTGCCGGGAACGTCTGGGGCGCCCGAACCGAGAGCGGTACCTGGGCCACCGGCGGTGCCGGGAACGTCTGGGGCGCCCAAACCGCGAGCGGCGCCTGGGCCACCGGCAGTGCCGGGAACGCCTGCCGCACCCGGAACACGAGCGGTGCCGGAGCTACCCGCAGCTGCCGGAACGGCTGCCACGCCCGCGACCCCGGCCGCGCCCGGAACACTCGTGGCGCTCTCCGGGTTCCCGACGGGGCCGAGCGGGGCGCCGGAACGTCCCGGCGGGTCCGCGGCCGGGCCGGTCGAGAGGGCACCCGAACTGGCCGGTGTCATCGCCTGCCTCCAACTCGCGTCCTGCCGTCCTGCCGGGGCACCGTGAGGGTGGCGGTCCCGAAGGCGGATGTCATTGCCGATAACAGTCTGTTCCATCGTAGTGTTCCCGAACACTCGACCGGGCGGGCACTGGGGCACCGGGCCGGTGGTACGACGACTGTGCTCCCCCGGCAGGGTGAGTTCACCGCGAGGTGGCCCGCCGGGGGAGCAAGCCCCGGGGCCGAGCTGTAGCGCGGCCGGGCTGTGGCGCCGATCCCGCGCATTGCCTCCCACGGCGCCGCGTGGTGGGGCATCCGGCTCGGCGCCGCCCAAAGGGCGCGCTCGTGCTGTCCGGTCACCCGCGACCAACGGGCCGGCGATCCACGGGTGCACCCGTAGACAACGGCGAGCGTCGTCGAACTTCTCCGGCGGTCGCCGGCCCGCCACTCCAGCGGCGCGGTCACCCTCGTTGAGGTGGTGGGGTCACACCGGCTCGTGCCATCACCTGTGGCGGCGGCCACCTCGACGACCCGGCGGGCTCGCCGAGAACCGGCTCGTCGCCGCGGATCCGGTGTGTCCCACCCCGGCTGACCGGACCGACCGGGCCGCGCCCGCCGACGCACGGCCTGCGCGCAGTGGCGCCGGGCCCAGCGGATAGGCTGGACGTCTTAGTCCGATAACCGTCCCCGCATGCGTCCGGAGCGTGGAGTGCCCGCCAACACCATCGATACCGTCGTCAGTCTGTGCAAGCGCCGTGGCTTCGTCTTCCCGTCGGGAGAGATCTACGGCGGCACCAGGTCGGCGTGGGACTACGGGCCGCTCGGCGTGGAGCTGAAGGACAACATCAAGCGCCAGTGGTGGAAAGCCATGGTGCAGGGCCGCGAGGACGTGGTCGGCCTCGACTCCTCGGTGATCCTGCCGCGCCAGGTGTGGGTCGCCTCGGGGCACGTGAACGTGTTCACCGATCCGCTGATCGAATGCCTGTCCTGCCACAAGCGGTTCCGGGCCGACCAGCTCGCCGAGGACTTCGAGGCGCGCACCGGCAAGCCGACCGCCGAGGACGACCTGTCCGAGGTGCCGTGCCCGAACTGCGGCACCCGCGGCAAGTACACCGAACCGCGCGACTTCAACATGATGCTCAAGACCCACCTCGGCCCGGTGGAGACCGAAGAGGGCCTGCACTACCTGCGCCCGGAGACCGCGCAGGGCATCTTCGTCAACTTCCTCAACGTGCAGACCGCCTCGCGCCGCAAGCCGCCGTTCGGCATCGGCCAGATCGGCAAGTCCTTTCGCAACGAGATCACCCCGGGCAACTTCATTTTCCGCACCCGCGAGTTCGAGCAGATGGAGATGGAGTTCTTCGTCGAGCCGGGCGAGGACGAGACCTGGCACCAGTACTGGATCGACACCCGCACGCAGTGGTACACCGATCTCGGCATCAAGCCGGAGAACCTGCGGCATTTCGAGCACCCGAAGGAAAAGCTCTCGCACTACGCGAAGCGCACCGTCGACATCGAGTACCGTTTCGCGTTCAACGCCGGGCAGGAATGGGGCGAGCTGGAGGGCATCGCCAACCGCACCGATTTCGATCTCACCACGCACTCCAATCACTCCGGGGTGGACCTGTCGTTCTTCGACCAGGCCTCCGGGCAGCGTTACCGCCCGTTCGTGATCGAGCCCGCCGCCGGGGTCGGCCGGTCGATGATGGCGTTCCTGGTCGACTCCTACGACGAGGAGGAGGTGCCGAACGCCAAGGGCGGCACCGACAAGCGCACCGTGCTGCACCTGGACCCGCGGCTGGCCCCGTTCAAGGCCGCGGTGCTGCCGCTCTCGCGCAACGCCGACCTCTCGCCGAAGGCCCGCGATCTGGCCGCCCGCCTGCGCAAGCACTGGAACGTCGACTTCGACGACGCGCAGGCGATCGGCCGCCGGTACCGCCGCCAGGACGAGATCGGCACCCCGTACTGCGTCACGGTGGACTTCGACTCCCTGGAGGACCAGGCGGTCACCGTCCGAGAACGCGACAGCATGACCCAGGAGCGGATCGCGATCGACCAGGTGGAGTCCTACCTGGCCGGTCGCCTGCTCGGCTGCTGATCCCGCCGATTCCGCAGCGCGACGGCCCCTTCCGCTCCGGGGGGGCGTCGCCATGTCCTGCCCCTGTGGCTGCCGTTGGAGGCGATGGCGGGCTGGATGCAGGGCGTGGCGCACGCGTTGCCGGCGTACTGGATGATCAGCCTGGTTCGCCCGGCGGTGACCACGCAGCTGGTCGTCGGCTATCCCGCCGCGCTGGCCGCCTGGACGGCCGGCTTGGGCGCGCTGGTGATCCGGCTCTACCGTAGGACCGGCGCCACCGTCTCGGACATCGCCAAAGAAGCTGTTCCTGTCGGAGGGCACCGTACGCAATCACCTGTCCGCCGCGATCGGCAAGATCGGCGCGCGGACCCGCGCGGAGGCCGTCCGGCTGGCCGAGGAACGCGGTTGGCTCTAGTCCTCGTGCTGTGAAGGGAACCTTCACGGACGCTGAGTCCATTAGGTTCCCTTCACAGACCTCCGCGCGTCGCGGACCGGCTCCCGGGGTGGCGGCGCGGTTCTGCCAGGATGGCCGCCATGAGCGCGGCCGAACGGACGGGACCCACCGGGGCGAATTGGGCTCGCCGCATCGTTTTCGGCGGGGTTCTGGTGCTGGTGGCGGTCATCGCGGGGACCGGATTCCGCGTGTGGCAGGTGGCTCGGGACAACGACAGCGCGCGGGCCGACGTGATCGTCGTGCTGGGTGCCGCGCAGTACAACGGCAGGCCGTCGGAGATCTTCAGCGCTCGGCTGGAAAAGGCGCGGCAGCTGTACGCCGAAGGCGTGGCGAGGACCGTGATCACCGCCGGAGGCAAGAAAGCCGCCGACAACTTCACCGAGGCGCAGGCGGGAGCGCGGTGGCTGACCCGGCACGGCGTGCCGGCTGCGGCGACCCTCCCGGTCGGCGAAGGCAACGACACGTTGCAGAGCCTGCGCGCGGTTTCCGTCGAGCTGACCGCGCACGGCTGGCGTTCCGCGGTGCTGGTGAGCGATCCGTGGCATTCGTTCCGCTCGCGCACGATGGCGCGGGACCTCGGGATCGACGCCTGGACCTCGCCGACGCACAGCGGTCCGATCGTGCGGGAGCGCGGCACGCAGATCCGCTACATCTTCCGCGAGACCGGCGCCCTGCTGTTCTACGAGCTGGCCAAGACCCCCGCGGACGACCTGTTCGCCACGATGCTGGGCTGAATCGGGCGGAGATTGTCGGTCCGCGCGCTTAAGCTGGCCCGGTGAACGAGGGTTACCGCGAGCACGACCGCGCCCGGGTGCTGGCCGAGGCGGCCAAGGGCGCGGCGCTCGCCGGTGCGCGCCCGGACGGGCGCAGCGCGTTCGCCCGGGACCGTGCGCGGGTGCTGCATTCGGCGGCGCTGCGGCGGCTGGCGGGCAAGACGCAGGTGGTCGGCCCAGGGGAGGGGGCCGAGGTCAGCGGCGCGCCGCGGACCCGGCTCACGCATTCGCTGGAGGTCGCGCAGATCGGCCGCGGCATCGCCGAGGAGCTGGGCACCGATCCGGATCTGGCCGATACCGCCGGGCTGGCACACGACATCGGGCACCCGCCGTTCGGGCACAACGGGGAGCGGGCGCTGGATCTGGTCGCGCAGCCCTGCGGCGGGTTCGAGGGCAACGCGCAGACGTTGCGGATCCTCACCCGGCTGGAGCCGAAGGTGCTCGCCGCCGACGGCGCCCCGGCCGGGCTCAACCTCACCCGCGCCTGCCTTGACGCCACCACGAAGTACCCCTGGACCCGCCAGGCGGGCGACCCGAAATACGGCGTCTACCCGGACGATCAGCCGGTGTTCGACTGGCTCCGGGAGGGTGCCCCCGGCCTGCGCCGCTGCCTGGAGGCGCAGATCATGGACTGGTCCGACGACGTGGCGTACTCCGTGCACGACGTCGAGGACGGCGTGCTGGCCGGCCGGATCCGGCTGCGCGTGCTGGCCGATCAGGAGGAGCGCGCCGCGGTCGCCGAGGCCGCGGCGCGGCATTTCTCCACGCTCTCGGTGTCCACTTTGGAGGGTGCGGCAAAGGAGCTGCTCGACCTGCCGGTGGTCGCGGAGCTGGTGCACGCGCCCCCGGACGGCTCACTGGCGGCGCAGGTGGGGTTGAAACGGCTGACGAGCGAGCTGGTCGGCCGGTTCGCCTCCGCCGCGGTCACCGGCACCCGCAGCGCGTACGGCGAAGGCCCGCTCACCCGCTACGGCGCGCGCCTCGCGGTGCCCGATCAGGCGGCCGCGGAGGTCGCCCTGCTGAAGGCGCTGGCCCTGCGGTACGTGATGAGCGACCGCCGCCGCCTCGCCATGCAGGAGGGCCAGCGCGAGCTGATCACGGAGCTGGTCGCCGCCCTGTGCCGCCGCGCGCCGGAAGCCCTGGACCCGCTGTACATCCCGGCCTGGCACGGTGCTTCGGACGACGCCGCCCGGCTGCGCGTGGTCGTCGACCAGGTCGCGTCGCTCACCGATGCCCAGGCTTACGAATGGCATCGCTGGCACACCGGGCGGCACGGAACCCCGCCGACCGGTGGGTGATCGGCAGCCGGCTCGATTCCGGCCTCGACGTCCCAGGTCAGGGGAATCGGCACCGGCGCCGGGCAGGAGGTACGGTCGCGGCATGGGTCTCGACAGTCACCTCGACCTTGTGCTCTCGGTGCAGCGCGCGGCTGCGGGCGATGGTGGGGACGCGTGTTTCTCGCCGTACTCGATCGCGGGCGCGCTCGACCTGGTGGCACGCGCGGCGAAGGGGCGGACCTCGGACGAGCTGCGGGCGCTGCTCGGCGAAGGCCAGGACGAGTTGCTGCGCGCGGCTGCCGAAGTCGGCGACAGAGCGGAGCTCGCCGTGGCGAACACCCTGTGGGCCTCGGACCGCATCACGATCGACGACGCGTTTCTCGCAGACCTCGTGGCCCGGCCCGGTGGCAAGGCCGACACTGCGCCGTTCGCCACCGACCCGGGAGGCGCGCGTGAGCTGATCAACGCCGACGTCGACCGGACCACTCACGGCCTTGTCCCGCAGCTGCTGCCGGACGGCGCGATCCACGCGGACACCCGCGCCAGCCTGGTCAACGCGCTCTACCTCAAGGCCGGCTGGCGGCACCCGTTCCCCGAGCAGGCCACCGCGCCCGCGCCGTTCCATTCCCCGGGCGGCCCCCGCGACGTGCCGACGATGCACCTGGTGGAGACCGTCGGCTACGCGGACGAGGCCGGCTGGCAGGTGGTGACGCTCCCCGCGCAGGGCGGTGTCGAAGCCGTGATCCTCCTGCCCGGCGAAGACCTGGCCGCCGCCGAAGCGGGGCTCGACGGCCGGTTCCTGCAGCGCCTGCTGGACAGCCCGAGACGGCGGAAGGTCCGCCTCTCGCTGCCGAAGATCTCCCTCGACGTGCGCACCGATCTCGACCCGGCGTTGCATCGGCTCGGCGTGCGCGAGCTGTTCACCCCGGACGCCGACCTGACGGGCCTGAGCCCGGACCGCCCGCTGTGGGTGGACAGCGTGCTGCACCAGGCCGTGCTGCGGCTCGACGAGCAGGGCCTGGAGGGTGCCGCGGCCACCGCGGTCCAGATGCGCACGATGTCGCTGGTCGTGGCCGAACCGGTGGTGGTCACCGTGGACCGGCCGTTCCTGCTGTTCGTCCGGCACGCGGCCACCGGCGCGGTGTACTTCTCGGCCCGGGTGGTGCGCCCGGCGTGAGCCTGTTCCGCCCGGCGGTGCGGACCGAGCCGATCCCCGCCGCCGCACCGCGGATGCGCCGGTCCTGGGCAGACGCCGGCATCGTCGGTGGCTATCTGCTGTTCTCGATCGTGGTGTTCGGCGGGCTGTGGGTGAACCTCGGCCAGGGCTATCTGTGGAACAGCGCCTCGGACCAGAACCTGTGGGAGTGGTTCTTCTCGGTCACCGCGCATTCCGTGGCGCACCTGGAGAATCCGCTCACCACCGAGCTGCAGAACTTCCCGCTCGGCGTGAACCTGATGGCCAACACGGCCATGCTCGGCGTCTCGATCCCGCTCACCCCCCTCACGCTGCTCTTCGGGCCCACGTTCACCTGGGCCGTCGTGCTGACCGGCAGCCTGGCCGGCAGTGCCGCCGCCTGGTACTGGGTGTTCTCCCGGCACCTCGTCCGGTCTCGGGCCGCCGCCGTGATCGGCGGGGCGTTCGCCGGGTTCGCGCCGTCGATGATCTCCCACGCCAACGCGCACCCGAATTTCGTCGCCTGGTTCGTGCTGCCCTTCCTGGCACTCAAGGTGATCCACCTGGCCCGCGGCCACCGCCCGGTGCGCAACGGGATCTGGCTCGGCGTGCTGACCGCCTACCAGATCTTCCTCGGCGAGGAACTGCTGCTGATCTTCGTGCTGGGCTTCGCCGTCTTCGCGATCGCCTACTGCGTGTCCCGGCGGCGGGAGGCCCGGGCGATGCTGCGGCCGGTCGCGGCAGGCGGTGGGATCGCGTTGCTGGTCACGCTGGTGCTCGCCGGGTTCCCGTTGTGGTGGCAGTTCTTCGGCCCGCAGAGCTACGCCGGGCTGGCGCACGGCGAGGTCGGCAACGACACCGCCGCGTTCACCCGGTTCGCCACCCAGTCGGTCGCCGGCCAGCCCGAGGCGGCCGCCGCCGTGTCGATGAACCGCACCGAGGAGAACGCGTTCTTCGGCTGGCCGCTGATCGTGGTGATGATCGTGGTGACGATCTGGCTGTGGCGAGAGGCTGTCGCGCGTTCGCTGGCGATCTCGATGTTCCTGATGGCGTGGCTGTCCCTCGGCTCCGACATCACCGTGGTGGGGGAGGACACCGGTGTCGCGGGGCCGTGGCGGCTGCTGGCGGACCTGCCGTTGCTCGATACCCTGCTGGCCACCCGGCTGGCCTTGGCGTGTGTGCCCGCGGTCGCCGCGTTGCTGGCCATCGCCACCGACCGGGTGTTCGCCTTCCGGCCCGGCCTGGACGCCCGCCCGCTACCGGTGCGGTTGCTCTGGCTGGGTGCGGTGGCCGCCGTGCTGCTGCCGGTCGCGCCGATCCAGCTCGTGGTGCACAACCGGCCGGCGACCCCGGCGTTCTTCACGGACGGCACCTGGCGTGGCTACGTGGCCCGCGGCGGCACGGTGGTGCCGGTACCACTGGCCAGCTCGGGCGAGTCCGAACCACTGCACTGGCAGGTCGAGGCCGGTCTCGGGTATTCCATGCCGGAGGGGTACTTCGTCGGCCCGAGCGGGCCGGAGGACCGGCGTGGCCGCTATGGCGCCTACCAGCGGCCCACCTCTTTGCTGTTCGACCGGGTCCGCGATTCGGGGCAGGCACAGGGCGTCACCGAGGCCGCGCGGAACCAGGCGATCGCCGACCTGCGGTACTGGCACGCCTCCGTGCTGGTGCTGAGCCCACGCGACCACGCGGACGCCTACCGCGCCACCGTCGACCTTTTGCTGCGCAAGCCGGGCAGGTACATCGACGGCGTGTGGGTCTGGGACGTGCGGGCGTTCACCACCGGGAGCTGAGCGGGTCCTGTCACATCCCCGCCGTGCACTTCGTCCTCCTTGTGAACCCCTGGAAAAGGAGGACCCGACATGCCCCGTATTTCGGTCAAGCCGACTGCCGAAGCCGGCCTGCTGCTCAAGCTCGTCTACCGGATCGCCAAGCGGCGCTACGGCGCGGTGCCGGAACCGGTCACGGTCGCCGCGCACCACCCCGGCCTGCTGCGGACGAGCGTCGTGCACGAGCTGATGGCGGAGAAGGCCTCGACGCGGTTGCCGGTCAACGTGCGTGATCTAGCGGTGTACCGCGTGGCCACCCGGATCGGCTGCTCCTGGTGTGTCGACTTCGGCACCATGCTGCAAAAGCACGCCGGCCTGGACATCGACCGGCTCAAGCAGATCGACGACTACGCCACTTCGCCCGCGTTCACCCGCCCGGAACGGCTGGCGCTCGCGCTCGCCGACGCGATGTCCGGCGAGACGGTCACCGTCACCGACGAGCAGATCGCCGAGCTGGAGGCCGAGTTCGGCCGGGCCGGGGTGGTGGAGCTGACCTACCAGATCGCGCTGGAGAACTCGCGGGCGCGGATGAACAGCGCGCTCGGCATTGTCGACCAGGGCTTCACTTCGGGGGAGGCGTGCCGGGTGCCGTTGCCGTGAGGCGGCACTGTCCGGCCGCCTCAGGACGGCCGGGTGATGCGGGTCAGCTTGTCCGGGTTCACCACGTCGTAGATGACGGCGATCCGCCCGTCCCGCAGGCTCATGCCCTGCACGTGCTCGTCCAGCGGCAGGAAACCCTCGCGCCCGGGCGAGGACGGCACCCACATGCCGAGGTCGCCGTTGACCAGGACCGGGCCGCCACGGGTGAGCGCGCCCGGTTCGTACTTGCGCAGCAGGCCGAGGAAAAACCGGGCGACCTTGTCCGGCCCCGCCACCCGCTGGCGGGCGGTGCGGCCCTTGCCGTCGGAGTCGCCGATGAGGACCACGTCCGGGTGCAGCAGTTCGGTGACCGCGGCGAGATCGCCGGCCAGCAGCGCGGTGACGAACTTCTCGAGCACCTGCTGCTGCTCGGCCAGCTCCGCGCGCGGCGGCGGATCGGCCTGCGCCAGCGCACGCCGACCGCGCGAGCCGTGCTGGCGGGCGGCTGCCGCGGTGCAGCCGAGGACGTCCGCGATCTCCGCGAACGGCACGCTGAACGCGTCGTGCAGCACGAACGCCACACGCTGCTCGGGGGTGAGCTGGTCGAGCACGACCAGCGCCGCCATCCGCAGGCCGTCGTCGCGCACTGCGGCCTCCAGCGGATCCTCGCTCACCGGCGTGCCGTACGGCGTGACCACCGGTTCCGGCAGCCAGTTGCCCACGTACCGCTCCCGCCGCGTGGCCGCCGAACGGAGCCGGTCCAGGCAGATCCGGCCGACCACGGCGGTCAGCCAGCCGCGCAGATCGCGGATCGCCGTGCGGCGTTCGTCGTCGAGCCCGGCCAGTCGCAGCCAGGACTCCTGAACCGCGTCCTCGGCGTCCGCCCGGGTGCCGGTGAGCCGGTAGGCCACGCCGATCAGGTGCGCCCGGTGCCCGGTGAACTCGGTGGCGTACTGCTGGAGTGCGGGGGTGGCGGACATGGGTCCGAGTGTGCCGCACGGACGCGGGAGGGGGAGAACTAAGGTGGACGCGTGGCAGGACGGATTCGGGAGAGCGACATCGCGGAGGTGCGTGAGCGCAACCGGATCGACGAGGTCGTGGGAGAGTACGTCGCGCTGCGGCGGGCCGGTGGGGGCAGCCTGAAGGGCCTCTGCCCGTTCCACAACGAGAAGACCCCGTCGTTCAATGTGCGACCCACCCACGGGACCTTCCACTGCTTCGGCTGTGGCGAGGGCGGCGACGTCATCAAGTTCATCCAGAAGATCGACCTTGTGTCGTTCGTGGAGGCGGTGGAGCGGCTCGCCGACCGGGTCGGCGTCCGGCTGACCTACGAGGGCGGCGGCACCACCGTGCAGCGCGACCGCGGCACCCGGTCCCGGCTGATCGAGGCGCACCGCGCGGCGAGCGAGTTCTACATCGAGCAGCTGGTCACCGACGACGCACGGGCGGCCCGCGACTTCCTCTCCGAGCGGGGGTTCGATGCCGCGGCGGCCCGGCAGTTCGGCTGCGGGTTCGCCCCCGGCGGCTGGGACAAGCTCACCAAGCACCTGCTGGGCCGCGGGTTCGAGGTCAAGGAGCTGCTCGCTTCCGGGTTGTCGAAGGAGGGCCAGCGCGGGCCGATGGACCGGTTCCACCGGCGGCTGGTGTGGCCGATCCGCGACGTCGGCAACGACGTGGTCGGCTTCGGCGCCCGGCGGCTGTTCGACGACGACCGGATCTCCGCGAAGTACCTCAACACCGCCGAGACCCAGATCTACCGCAAGTCCCAGGTGATGTTCGGCCTGGACCAGGCCAAGCGGGAGATCGCGAAGCGGCACCAGGTCGTGGTGGTCGAGGGCTACACCGACGTGATGGCGATGCACGCGGCGGGCGTGCCCACCGCGGTCGCCTCCTCCGGCACCGCCTTCGGCGAGGACCACATGAAGGTGCTGCGCCGGCTGATGATGGACGACGACGCCTTCCGCGGCGAGGTGATTTTCACCTTCGACGGTGACGAGGCGGGCCAGAAGGCCGCGCTCAAGGCGTTCGAGGGCGACCAGACCTTCGCCGGGCAGACCTACATCGCGGTCGCGCCGGACGGGATGGATCCGTGCGAGCTGCGCATCGCGAAGGGCGACGGCGCGGTGCGCGATCTGGTGGCCCGCCGTACGCCGCTGTTCGAGTTCGTGATCAAGAGCATGCTCAAGCAGTTCGACCTGGACGCGGTGGACGGCCAGGTCTCGGCCCTGCAGAAGACGGTGCCGATGGTCGCCGCGATCAAGGACCGGGCCAGCCGCGACGGGTATGCCTCGAAGCTGGCCTGGTGGGTCGGCTGGCAGGACGTGGCGCAGGTGGTCAACCGGGTGCGCGGCGCGGCAGGCGCGGCGGCCCGGCGCGGCCCGGCCGAGCCCGCGCGGCGCCCGGCCGCCCGGCAGGAGGCCCCGGCACCCGCGCCGCAGGAGCAGGATCTGCCGCGGCCGGCGCCGAAGGACCCCCGGTTCCACGCCGAGCGCGAGGCCCTCAAGGCCGCGCTGCAGCAGCCGGCGATCGCCGGTCCGGAGTACGACTCGCTGCCCGAGGAGGCGTTCACGCATCCGGTGTACGTCGCGGTACACCTGGCCGTGCTGAAGGCGGGCGGGGCGGCGTCCGGGCTGACCGGCCCGGCACTGCTGGACGCGGCCGCGCAGCACTGTCGCGAAGGGACGGTCCGCCGCGTGCTCAGCGAGCTGGCGGTGGAACCTTTGCACGCCTTGGGGGAGGTGGATTCGCGCTACATCTCCGGGGTGCTCGCCGCGGTGCAGGAGAGCCTGGTGGGCAGGCAGATCGGAGAGATCAAGTCGAAGCTGCAGCGGCTCTCCCCGGTGGAGGCGCCGGACGACTACCGGGCGCTGTTCGGCGATCTGGTGGCGCTGGAGCAGTACCGGAAGTCGTTGCGCGAACAGGCTTCGAGCGGATGGGACTGACGTGGGACTGCTGAGCCGCTTCTTCGGCCGCGGGCTGCCCGAGGGTTTCCCGGGGGAGCTGGCCGAGGGCGAGGAGGTGATCGCCACGGCCGCGGTCGAGAGCGGCGGGCACCTCGTGGTCACGACGCTGGGCCTGTGGCTGCCCGAAGGCGACGGTGCGCGGCGGGTCGGCTGGCACCTGGTGGCCAAGGCGAGTTGGGGCGAGCAGGGTTTCACGCTGATCGAATCGCAGGAGACCGGCCACAGCGGTGCGGTGGTGATGCTGGCCGACCGCGAGCCGGTGCGATTCCGGCTGCCGGTGCCGGGCAAGGTCCCGCAGCAGGTGCGGCTGCGCGTGGACGGGTCGATCCGCGCCCGCCACCGCCAGGAGTTCCCGGACGGTGGCGCCTGGTTCGTGCAGCGCAAGGTGCCCGGCCGCGACGGCACCGTGCTGCAGGTGCGCCCCGATCCGGGCACCGATCCGGCGCTGGCCGAGGCGGTCGCGGCGGAGGCCGCGGAGAAGCTGGCCAACCCGCCGAAGTAGCAGTACGCTCGTACTTTTTGTGACTGTGCGGGAGGCGGCCATGTGGGATCCGGCGAAATACCTCGACTACGCGGATCTGCGGGCGCGCCCGTTCTTCGACCTGACCGGCCGGATCCCGGCCGTCTCGCCGCGGCGTGTGGTCGATCTGGGCTGCGGCCCGGGGAACCTGACCACGGAGCTGGCCCGGCGCTGGCCGGACACGGTGGTGGAAGCGTTCGACAGCTCGCCGGAAATGGTCGCCGCGGCCCGTGCGCGCGGGGTCGCCGCCGAGGTCGCCGACGTGCGGACCTGGTCGCCGGAACCGGACACCGACGTGGTGGTGTCGAACGCCGTCCTGCAGTGGGTGCCGGGCCATGACGAGCTGCTGCGCCGCTGGGCCGGGCAGCTGCCGCCCGGTGCCTACCTGGCCGTGCAGGTGCCCGGCAACTTCGGCGCGCCTTCGCACCGGATCGTGCGGGACCTCGCGGCCGGCCCGGCGTGGTCGGCCGAACTCGGCCCGGCCCTGCTGCGGGAGGAGGACGCCGTCGCCTCGCCGCGCGCCTACGCCGACCTGCTCGCCGACGCCGGATGTGCCGTGGACGCTTGGGAAACCACGTACACACAACCGCTGACCGGCCCGCGCGCCGTGCTGGAGTGGATCACCGGGACCGCCCTGCGCCCGGTCCGCGCGGCGCTTTCGGACGAACGCTGGGCTGCCTTCTGCGACGATCTGGCCCCGCTGCTGGACGAGGCCTACCCGGCCCGCCCGGACGGCACCACCTGGTTCGCGTTTCGGCGGATCTTCTTCGTCGCGCGCATCCCGGGGTGAGCCCCGTTC
Source organism: Amycolatopsis panacis (assembly GCF_003600245.1). Taxonomy (NCBI): domain Bacteria; kingdom Bacillati; phylum Actinomycetota; class Actinomycetes; order Pseudonocardiales; family Pseudonocardiaceae; genus Amycolatopsis; species Amycolatopsis panacis. The sequence goes on along the minus strand of NZ_QZFV01000072.1, from coordinate 60,150 downwards.
GCGGATTCGCTTGGCGGGGAAGGAAAACCTTCGTGGCGCCCCGGGTTTTACCCGGGACGCAACAAAGCCCAGGCCACTGGCCTGGGCTTGAGCTCCCCCGCTTGGACTCGAACCAAGAACCCTCCGGTTAACAGCCGAATGCTCTGCCAATTGAGCTACAGGGGAATGTCGCTCCGGCGCCGGATCTCTCCGGCTGATGGAAAGAACTGTAACGCATGCCTCGAAGCGTCCGCGCGCGGGGGGTGGGTCAACCGGCATCCCGCACGTCGCGGCGGTTTGCTGGACAATGGAGAGTCCGAAGCTCGACAGAGAAGAGGTGTGGCCGCCGTGAAGAAGTTCCTGCTGGGGGTGGGCGTGGGGTACGTGCTGGGCACCAAGGCCGGCCGGGGACGGTACGAGCAGATCGTGCGCACCTACCGGAAACTCATTGATCACCCGATGGTCCAGGGGGCCGCCGGGGTGGCCCGCGCGAAGCTGGGGGAGCGGACCGGACGGGGCCGTCGAGCTTGACCGGATCGCTGGGGATGGAGTGTGGCTCGGCTCGGTGATCGCGGGTACCGGCTGCGCGTCGGGCCGGGCGGAGCGCTGTGATAAGTTGGATCGAGCTGGGGCTGATGTGCATCTGCAAACGCGCCCCGGTCGCGGGCCGGTAGCTCAGTCGGTTAGAGCAGGGGACTCATAATCCCTTGGCCGCGGGTTCGAGCCCCGCCCGGCCCACCACCAGCAGTTTTCCAGTTTTCGAGTCCCTGGCAGAGGTTGAGTTCCAAGGGATTCACCACCTACGACGGGTAGCCTTCGGGGACCTCGTTCACGGTGAACCCGAGGGCGCATGCCGTCGTGAGGGTCTGCTTGCCGACGATCGTGTCGATGGTGGTTTTCGCAGGGGAGCCTTCGTTGATGGTGCCGGTCGCGAGGAACTGGTCGACAACCTGGTCCTCTACCTGGGCAGGCAGCCGCTGGCCGACCTGCTCTCCCTGGACGCGCTCTACCGGATGATCCTCAACGTGCCGGGCGTGATCATGGAGTTCGGTGTGCACCCGCCGCGGACGTCATCTCGCCGCCCTGACCGCGTTGCGCGGCGTGTACGAGCCATACAACCCGCACCGACGGATCATCGGCTTCGACACCTTCACCGGCTTCCCCGACGTGACCGACATCGACACGACGAGCCCCAGCGCCGTCGCAGGCCGGTTCTCGCTCACCGACGGCTACCCACACCACCTGCGCGACGCACTCGACGCCCACGAGCAGGGCGAACATCTCGGCCACATCAGGCGCACCCTGTATCGTCCAGGGCGACGTGCGCGAAACCCTCCCGCACTACCTGACGGACAACCCGCACACCGTCATTGCACTGGCCTACTTTGACCTCGACCTCTACGAACCCACCCGCGACACCCTCGACGCCGTCCGGCCGTACCTCACCAAGGGCAGCGTGCTCGCCTTCGACGAACTCGCCCACGCCAAGTGGCCAGGAGAAACCGCAGCCCTGCGCGACACCCTCGGCACCGACCACAGCACCCTGCGTACCCTGCCCGGCCGCGCCACCCCGACGTATCTGCGGTGGGGCGCGTAGCCGCAGCTCAGGCGGCTGCGCCCGCCTCGACCAGCAGAGCCTCCCGGTTGGCCAGGATGAACTCCTTCAACGCGGTCGGCTTCAAGTCGATCGACGCGAGATCGTCTCCCCGAAGGTCAACCCGGTCCAGGTCATACCCGCCGCGCGACGGGTCGCTGAACTCCGGGCCGCTGCGGTCCGACTCGTCCAGGCCGGCCAGCCGCGCCACAAAGAAGTGCTGCACAGCGACCCCACCGTCCGACGGCGAGCTGAACAGGAACACCTGCGAGGCATCCGTGGCCTTCGCGCCCAGTTCCTCCGCCAGCTCCCGGTACAGCGCCGCCTCCACCGAGGCGTCGGTGTCCTCGACACCGCCACCGGGCGCGGTCCAGTACGGCGCCTGCCCCGGCTTGGTCCGCTTGATCAACACCAACCGGCCGAGGTCGTCGATCAGAATCGCGCGCGCCGCGCGCCGTCCCACTGCCACCGTCAACTGATCCGTCACACCACCCAGCTTACGGCCGGCCATCCCATTTGATCGCAGTGGCCACATGATCGACGGCGGTCGTTACACCTTGGTGGGCGTTCTGCACCCGTTGAGTGATCGGTCAGCGAGTCAGGCGGGCCTTATGAGGATCGATCACGTCACTGCCGCCTGCCCAGGTCATTCCACACGCTGGGCACTTGACGTACCAGTCGTCACCCGGAGCACTGAAATCCAGTTCACCACGCTGCCCGGTGCCTGGACAATTATCCGGTGTATCAGCTTCTCGGGTAGTCATTCGTAATCCTCCTAATAATTGAGCTGACATATCTCGCACAGATAGAAAATGTTGTGAACGCTGCAGGTTTTACGCACGGCCATCTTCGCTTTATGGTTGTCCTGTCGGCGGGAATGGGCTGGACCAGACTTCGGGACTAGGCAAGACTAGAGGATTCCTGAATTGTCAGAGACGGGTCGCCCAGTGGGTGCGTGGTGCTGTCGAAGAAGCGCGCGTTCTCACCGAGCATCCTTGCGATGCGGGCCTTCTCCTGGATGATCCACTGGCGATCATCGGATGGGTAGATTGATACGGCGAACTCACGCGACACACCGTTTTTCAACGCGTCGACGATGTGCTTGTCTTCGTCGCTGAGCGAGTGACCGAAAATGACAGTGTTTCCCTCGTCGCGCCTGAGTGAGTCCAGACAGAATGTCAGGTACGGCGACCGCCCTATCGTTTGCAGCTTCGCCTTGGATGACCCCTCGCTGACGAACAGCGGCCGCTTGCTCGACTCTGGCGGGTAGTTTCGGGCCAGCGACAGCAGGTTCCCATCGTTGGCGTTGGTCCACTTTCCGTTGTTGCTATGATCGTCTTGTCAAAGGTGGATCGCGCCGTGGAGATGGTACATAGCGGTTCGAGACCCGACCTCCACATTTTCAGGGTCAAATGTCAGTCCTGGTTGGTTCCAGAAAAAGTCAATTATGCGTCGCCTTGTAATGCGAGCTGCTGAGTCTATGTGAGCCCAGTACATGCAGAGGTCGTAGTTTGTCGTATAGACGGCCATATGGTCCTGGATCACGCTGGCGATCTTGTCGAATCTGCCCTCGGTAAATCGGGGCCAGTCGATATGCGCACTATGGACTGCGCCGAATAGAGCGTCCCTTACTTGCTCGTACTGTGCATCGATAGCCTCAGTGGAGTTATCCAACGCTTCGGCCACCACATGAGCATGGTGAATTGCTTCCAGTACCATCTCGAAGTTGGTGACGTCGAGATCGGCGAAGACCGCCTTGGCGACCGTCGAGAGGTTCGCCCGTTCGTACAGGCTCGGGTAGGCGAAGCTGATCCACAAGTTGATGGAGGCACCGTTCCCGACAAGCAGAGTTGGCCATTTCGCGCTATTCTCGACATCGGTCCACTTTTCGAGCTTCGCGGTCTGCATAGCAGTATTCGCCATGGTCTCCTCCCACGGAGTTGATCCTGAACCCGTGTCCAGGCGCTCTCCCGAGCTCAGACTGGTTGACTCCTTTGCATGCACCTGGCGCCGCGGCAACAGGTGCGCCAGATGCGCCTGCCGTGCCGCCTGTCACAGCTCACGCTTGGTAGTGGACGCTGCGACATCGTTTGCATTGTTACCGTCCAAGACGTAGCGGGGTGCCATTGCTTCCATCTGCTCGATCACGAGCTTGATGGCTTCGGGCTGCTTGTCCGGCGGGTACTTGTACTTCACGAGCAGCCGCTTGATTGACGATCGGAGCTTGGCTCGGACATCGTCTCGCACCGTCCAGTCGGTCTTGACGTCGCGTCGCATGACCGCCACCAGTTCGCGCGCGATCTGGGCAAGCACGTCGTCGCCCTGGAGTTCAACGGCGGACTCGTTGGTGCTGACCGCGTCGTAGAACGCCAACTCGTCGTGGGACAGGGGCGGATCGAAGCGCTGGCCGCGGTTGCCCTCCGCGGCGACTTCCTTGGCCAGTTCGATGAGCTCGGCGATGACCTCCGCAGAGGTGAGCTGCTGGTTGGTGTACTTGCGCATCAGCTCGGAGATTCGCTCGGAGAACGCCCGCTGACGCACAAGGTTGTGCCGCGTGACGTGATCCGACTCCTCAACCAGCAGCGCGCGCAACGCTTCGATGGCGAGGTGCGGGTTCGACGCCGATTGGGCCTTGAGCTGGAACTCCGGCCCCAGATCGGACAGCGCCGGCTTCTGCAGACCAGCGGCGTCGTAGATGTCGATGATCTCACCGGACGCGGTTGAGGTGGCCACCAGCGCGGAGAGCATCCGCTGGATCTCCTCCGGCACGGGCTTGCCCTCGGCCTGCCGCTGTTGGGCGTCGAACTTGCCCATCCACACGCGGACTTCTTCGTAGAACCTCGCCGTGACGCGGAGGTGTTCGAGAGTCTGGTTGCCCGAACACAGCGCCCAAGCACGGGCCAGTTGGTTGGCCAACTTCCGGAAGCGGTCGCCGAGCGTCTCCTCGCCTTCCGGCACCTGGTTACCGGGGGTGGTGGGTGAGCGCAGGTAGTTGGTGAGCCCGTAGGCGGCCTTGACCCAACTCTTCGGACCTCCATCCAGCTTCGCCCGCCACGGGTACCCAGCGCACAGCTCGTCGAGGGAGGCGATGAGCGTGGTGGTGAGGTCGACAGCCTCGTCGATGTTCTTGCCGACCGGCTTCTTGGCCTGGTCGGTGTCGGTGTATTCGGCGAGCGCCCGGTTGAGGTTGTCCGCCAGGGGCGCGTAGGCGACGAGCAGGCCGTCCGGCTTGCCTCGGAAGGTGCGGTTCACCCGCGCCAGGGTCTGCATCAGCAGCGCGCCCTTGAGAGGGCGGTCGAGGTACAGCGTGTGCAGCGGTGGCGCGTCGAATCCGGTGAGCATCATGTCCTTGACCAGGACGATCTGAAGCTCGTCGTCCGCGTCACGAAGCCGCTTCTGGATGACCTTGTTCTGCCCATCACGCCGGACATGCTTGGCCACCGGCATGACGTCCTGAGCCGAGCCGGAGTAGACGACCTTGATTACGCCCTTGTCGACGGCGTCGTGGTGCCAGTCCGGCTTGAGCTTGATGATCTCGTCGTAAAGGTGGGCGCAGATCTCTCGGGTCGCGCCGACGATGAACGCCTTGCCGGGAGAGCCGATGAACTTGCGCATCTGCTCCGAGCGAGTCTCCCAGTGCCGGACGATGTCGGCCGCCAGTGCCTCCAGTCGTGCGGGCGCCCCGTACACCGCGTTGATCACAGCGACGGACTTCTCGATCTTGGCGCGCTCCACCTCGTCAAGCCCGAGAGTGGCCTCGTCCGCAGCCAGGTCGAGGTCCTCATCACTGACGTCCTTCGTCAACCCAACCTTGATCAGGCGCGGCTCGAAGTAGACCGGGACGGTCGCGCCGTCGTCGACCGCTCGGGTCAGGTCGTAGATGTCGATGTAGTCACCGAACACCTCTCGGGTGTTGCGGTCGTCGAAGGAGATCGGCGTTCCGGTGAACGCGATCAGCGCGGCGTTGGGCAGGGCGTCCTTGAGGTGCCGGGCGTAGCCGTCGAGGTCGTCGTAGTGGCTGCGGTGGGCCTCATCGGCGATGACGATGATGTTGCGGCGCTCCGACAGCAGCGGATGATCCAGCCCGGCGTCCTTCTCAGCCTTGCTAAGACCGAACTTCTGGAGCGTGGTGAAGTAGATGCCGCCCGTGGCGCGGCTGGCCAGTTCCTCACGCAGTTCCGCGCGGGTCGTCACCTTGATCGGGGACTCGCTCAGCAGACGGGATCGGTTGAACGCTTCGTACAGTTGCCCGTCGAGTTCCTTGCGGTCGGTCACGACGATGATGGTCGGGTTCTTGAGCTTCGGCTGTGCCGCCACGAGGTGGGCGTACAGCTCCATCTCCATCGACTTGCCCGACCCCTGGGTGTGCCACACAACGCCGGCCTTGCCGTTGCTCTCCACGGCGGCGACCGTCGACCCAACTGCTTTGGTGACCGCGAAGTACTGGTGAGGCTTGGCGATCCGCTTCGCGTACCCCTCGGCCCCGGCGTCGAACGCGGTGAAGTTCCGCTGCAACTGGAGGAACCGCTCGGGGTTGAACACCCCCTCAATCAGAAACTCCAACTCGGTGCCGAGGTGCACATCATCGAGCGGCTCGCCAAGCCTCACCGGCTTTCCGTCGTCATCGACGTTCCAGGGCGAGTAGTGGTTCAACGGCGTGAACGGCGTGCCATAGCGTGCTGTAATGCCGTCGCTGATCACGGTCACCACCGCGAACCGGAACGCCATCGGGAACTCACGCAGGTAGGTCGCCAACTGGGCATGCGCGGCGTCGAGGTCGGCCTTGGCCGCACCTGCCCGCTTCAGCTCGAAGATCGCGACCGGCATGCCGTTGAGGTAGAGCACGACATCGAAGCGGCGCTCGACCTCCGCCGTGCGAACGGTGACTTGGTTGACCGCGAGCAGCTCGTTGTCGCCGACCTGGTGGCTGACTAGCCGGATGGTCGGATTCTGTTCGACGCCGTCGGCGTCGATGTAGCTGATCCCGCGGTAGCCCTGAGTGCAGATCTGGTGCAGCCGGTAGTTCTCCGCGATTGCGTCCTGCGAGGTCGGCTGGATGATCTCCGCCAGCGCCTGCTCCAGGTACTCCGCCGGCACCTGCGGGTTCAGATCCCGCATCTTGGCCAGCATCCGCCCAGGAAGCACGACGTCATCCCACGACGCGCGGCCGTTGTCAGCGCCTGGCGCGACAGCGATCCCTGGGAGCGGCTGCCACTCCTGCTCGGCGAGCGTCTCCAGCGCGACGCCCTCCCACTCCGCCTCGCTGAACCCCGGTTGCCCCGCCATCACACAGTCCCCTCCACGCCCTTCTCGGCGTCACGCACACGGACCTTTCCCGACATCAGCAAGGGAAGTAGTTCATCCCGGGTCGCAGCGAGTTTTCTTGATTCTGAAACAGCTTGTTGCGACGATGACAGGATCGGGGCAATTCGCTCTTCGATAGCCAGCCATTCCTGGTCGTTGAGCTTTGGCACCCGAACGTGCTCGAACGTGCTCATCGTGATGGTGTCGAACACCGATCCGTGAGCCATGGACCGGGCCTGGTTCGCCGCATCTTCGACGGTGAAGAACAGGCACGATGTGGGAATCGCACTCGGGACGAAGCCATAGCAGGACTGGTTTATAGAGGCAGGGACTCCCAGTCGGGCGACCGCTCCGACTGTGCCTCGTGCGGTCAACACCACCGTACCGATGGGCAACGTTCGCGTCCTAGCTTTCGAGGCGGCGAGCTCTGTAATGGATTCCAATGTCGAGAGGATGACACCGTGCTTTGCGTTGGCTACATCTTTCGCCGAGGCCCAGGCGACTGATCCATTCCACAGTGACTCGTCGGACCGAGTTGGCGTACCTCCGAGGATGGGGTTGAGAACCCCCGACATCGAGATTCTGGGTTTTCCTAGCAGAATCTCGATGTACACCGTGCGCGCCAGTTCGAGAGCAGTAGCCGCCAAGTGGTCGTTGGCGGCGATCTTTGAATCGAGCGCCCCTAGAATTTCAGCAATGGCTTGCTGTTCGACCAAGGAAGGCAGCAGCAATTCAAGCCCCTTGGCAGACTTGACATTAAAGTGCTGCTGCACGGCCCCCACGAGATGCCCGGCAATATGGCTATCGGTCACCCAGTTGAGGTAATAGCTCAGCCACCGCGCGTCCAAGTTTGGCCCAGGTCGCGTAATAACGAGATCGGAGCAGTTGGCCGAGTTGAGCCAATCTGGCACCACTGACGTTTGCCCCGGCTTGCCCGTGCGAACCGTAACGACATCACCGGGACGCAGCTGCGACTTCTTGAGCTTAGCGTGAAAAGCATCGTCGATATACTTCATATCGTCGATATCGATACGGTGAGGGCGAACATTCTGCGACCGGAGAAATGGGACCCCGGAGTCTTGATACTCTTGCGCCATCGAGCCAACGTGACCAACGGTAACCTCTGAAGCTACCTCTCCGAGTAGGACCCTCCGCCACTCATGCATCGATTCGCTCCAACTGGTCGCGGACGACCTTTTCCAAGCGTGCCGACTCGTCGAAGATCGCCACCAGCTCCTTGGTCAGGCGCTGGATCTTGTCATGGATGGGTTCGCCGTCGTCTTCGACTTCGGCGGCTCCGACGTAGCGGCCTGGAGTAAGGGCGTAGTCGGTGGCCTTGATGTCGGGCAGGCCCACCGACTTACAGAAGCCGGGGATGTCCTCGTAGATCAGGTGCTTCTGTGCGGCGGAACGGGTGCCGCGCCATGCGTGGTAGGTATCGGCGATTTTGGCGATGTCCTCGTCAGACAGGGCGCGTTCAGCGCGGTCGACCATGTAGCCGAGTTCGCGGGCGTCGATGAACAGCACCTGGCCGTATCGGTCCACCGCACCGTGCTTTCCGGCGCGCTTGTCCTTGGTGAAGAACCAGACGCAAACCGGGATGCCGGTGCTGCGGAACAGTTGTGTCGGCAACGCGACCATGCATGAGACAAGGTCGGCCTCGACGATCTGGGCGCGGATGGCGCCTTCGCCGTTGGAGTTCGACGACATCGAGCCGTTCGCCATGACAACGCCAGCACTGCCGCCGGGGGCGAGCTTGTACAGGATGTGCTGAATCCAGGCGTAGTTGGCGTTGTTGGCGGGCGGGACGCCGAACTTCCAGCGTGGGTCTTCGGTGTTGCGAGACCAGTGCTTGATGTTGAACGGCGGGTTGGCCATCACGTAGTCCATCTGGACGTCCGCGTGCTGGTCGCGGGCGAAGGTGTCGCCCCACCGCGCCCCGAGGCCCTTGTTATCGATGCCGTGGATGGCGAGGTTCATCTTCGCCATCCGCCACGTCTCCTCCAAGCTCTCCTGGCCGTAGATGGCGATGTCCTTGGGGTCGCCGTTGTGTTCGTAGATGAACTTCTCGGTCTGCACGAACATGCCGCCCGAGCCGCAGCACGGGTCGTACACCCTGCCGCGTGAGGGCTCCAACACCTCGACGATCACTCGGACAACACTGGGCGGGGTGAAGAACTCGCCGCCCCGCTTGCCCTCCGATCGTGCGAAGTTGCCGAGGAAGTACTCATAGACCTCGCCCATGAGGTCCCGGGCGCGGTGCTCGCCCTGGCGGCTGAACTTGGTGCTGTTGAACAGGTCGATCAGCTCGCCGAGGCGGCGCTGGTCGATGTTGTCCTTGTTGTAAAGGCGCGGCAGCGTGCCTTGGAGCGAGGGGTTGGTCTTCATGACGAGATCCATCGCCTCGTCGATGAGCTGGCCAAGGTTCTTGGCGGGCTCGGAGCCTTCGGCGGGCTTGCCCTTGGCGTACTGGGCGAGGTAGGACCACCGGGCGGTGGGCGGTACGACGAAGACTCCGTACCCCTGGTACTCCTCGGGGTCGTCGATCAGGTCGGCGATCTGCTCTTCGTCGTAGTCCTGTGCCGTCAGATCGGCGTGGATGGCCTCGCGGCGTTCGTCGTAGGCGTCGGAGACGTACTTGAGGAACACTAGGCCGAGGATGACGTCCTTGTACTGGTTCGCGGACAGCGAGCCGCGGAGCCGGTCGGCGGCCTTCCAGAGGGTGTCCTTCAGCTCCTTCATTGTCGACGGTACCGACGGTTCCTTCTTCGTGCGGGGAGGCATGCTGCCCGTCCTTCCTACTGCGTTGTCCGCGTGGTGAGAGTCACCGCGCCGGCGGCGACTCCGTCGATCATGGCGGTGACGAGATCCCGTGTTGCGTCCAGGTGCCGCCGCAGGGTGGTCTCGTGGTTCACCGCAGCGAGAAGCGCCTCTTCCAGCCGCTCCACCTCGGAGGTGTCGAGGATCGGCACGCTCCAGGTCTGCCACTCGGTGGGCTCGTTCGGCAGCCGGTTGATGATCGCCGCCACCGCGTGGGGGCCGATTCCCGCTTGCGAACTGATCCGAAGGATCTTCGACGGGGAAGCCACCAGCGATCCGCCGTGGTCGTCGACCGTCGCGATCGGGCGTGGCCGTTCCGCGAATACCACATCCCCCGGATCTGTTCGGACCGCGCGCGGGTATAGCCGCGCAGCATCGAACGGGTCGAGGCGTGCAGTGCCGTGTGGGTTGGTCGCGGACAGGACCGCGACGGAACCGGCCGGATTGCCGTGACTGCGGTCGATGCGGCTGCCGCGGAGCACCCGCACGTGTCCCAGGTCTTTCAGTTCGCCCAATGACCGCCTGCGCAGCAACATCGCGCCGGGGGCACGTTCGGCCAGGACGTCGAAGGGCTGGATCGGCTCGCTCGTCACCAGGGTGGCCGCATTGATGACGGCGAGGTGCCGCTCGATCTCCGTCGTCGCGAGCCGCAGTGCTCGCACCCCACGGGGCACGACGACGGTGCGGGCACTCAGGATCGGCGGGAGGTCGTGCGGGCGAAGGTAGCGGAAGGCACGACCTCGCATGGCGGCCAACGCGCCGGTCACGTCGGAGGCGAGGTCGCCCAGGTCCAGCTCGTCTCGGGTGAACGCGGCTAGGTCGGCGACCAGCGGCCGTTGCATGGACCCTCCGGTCGCGCAAACCCACAGGCCCAGCGCCTGCCGGTGCGCCTCACGCCACATGCCCCGAGGAAGGCGCAGCGCGACGGCGAGGCTCTCCGAGCGGAGAGTCTGCGCTCGGTGCCGCTCCTGCTGTCCCTGTAGCTCGTCACACAGAACGCCAGCCGGGCCGATGATGATCCCGAGTTCACCCTCGCCGAGATCGAGCACGAGGTTGTCGACCAGGTCGAGCACCTCGTCGGCGGGCCTGCCGATGGCCGACAACACTCGGACGCCAGGGCCTGCCGCGTCGTCGACGGTCTCGATCTCGCGAATCACCGCCCTGCGTCTGATGTCCCGCAACTCCGGAGTGCCGCCGGGCACCACGAGATGGGTGAAGGTGTCAGCAAGCGCGAGCGTCACGCTCGACGCCGGACCGACGTGCACGAGCGGCACGCCCTCGGGGTCAAGGTGGAGGGCGCAGGCTTCGGCGACGGCATGGATGAGGTCGACTGCGTCGGAGGTGAGATCACGAGTGCCCAGCGTCCGCGCGGCCCTTCCTTGTTCCAGCCGGTCGAGTGCCTCGCGCGGGCCGTACGACGCCTCAACCAGGTCATCGATGAATCGCAGCGTGCAGACGGCCGGCACGGAAGCCTCCACCTCGCGGAACAGCACCCGGTCGTCGGGATCGACACCGCGCGCCAGGGTGGTGCGGTTCTCCGCTGTCGTGTCCGCCAGTTCCTCCCCTGTCAATACTGCGAGGCAGAGCCACGTGACGAGTTCATCCAGGGGCACGTCATCGGGCACGCTCAACGCTGGTGCGTCGAAATTCGCCTCGCGGTTGTTACCTCGGCCAGTGCGCGCCAGCCACTCGACGACGTCTTCGCGGCGGAAGCGCTCCATCCCGCCCGAGACCTCGACAGGGGCGGGGAAGGGCACATGCAGACCGCGGACGCGCGGCCGGTTGCGCCACATGCTCACGACCGGACGACGGACACGAGCAAGATCAGCGACGTCCTGCAACGTCAACGTAGGCCCCCCACCTGCCACGACACACCTCCTCGGTCTATCCGCCGACTCACGACACAGAGAGTATCGAGAACGGCCAATGTCGCGGGTAGGGGAAGTGATAACCCCGCTTATCCACGTTCATGAGCGACAACGCTTCCGGACATGGCTCAACCTGTGTAGGCCCGCTGTCGATCATCGGCAGCGCTTCCCGCAGGAGAACCCAATGACCCAGCACATCAAGCACCCAGCCCACTTCGACAACGACGCCACAGCGGTCGTCATCGAGCGACTGACGATCCACGACCGCGAGGTCGCACGAGAGGCCCAGCGCTGGGTCTCCGGCGAGCGCGGCCCGCTCGTGGAGAACCTCGGCACCCTCGCCGGCGCCGACCTGACCAACTACGTCACCGAGGCTGTACGCATCGGCGCGCATGCACTGAGCGTGACCGGACAGGCCCAAGAAGCTCAGGCACTCGAACGACTGCTGAAGGACGTCGGAGACAAGACCGCCCACTCCACCGCCCAGGCAGCCGAACTCACGGCGCGAGCAGTGAAGGAAGCGTCCGAAGCCGTCATGGCGGCGGCCCGTGACGCCAAGACGACCATCACCGACGCGGACACCCAGAGCCGCAAGGAGCTCACCATGGCGGTAATGACGGCGAAGCAGGACCTCAACACCGAACTGCGCCGCATCTTCGCCGGTGAGAACCCCGAACTTGTCGAACGCCTCCAGCCGGTGCTCGACAAGTTCAGCACCGATCTCGACGCGAAGGTGAGCGCTGGAACGGCCGAACTGCTGGCCAAGGCCGCGCGGCAGTTCGACCCGTCCGACCCGACTTCCCCGATGGCCAAGCACGCCGCCGAACTCACCGCCCAGCAGGATCAGCTCACCGAGCAACTGGCCAAGCAACACGCCGAGTTGACGAGCAAGATCGAGGAGGTGTCGACCGTGCTGCGCGTCCACGAGGCCACGACCGCCCTCGCCAAGGTGACGCCGATCAAGGGCGAGTCCTACGCAGGCTCGGTGCATACCGTGCTGACGGGCATCGCCGCCGGGCTCGGCGACGACTACACGGACACCAGCACGACCACGGGCCGCCTGCCCCGCTGCAAGAAGGGCGACGGTGTGCTGAGCCTGAACGACGGCGCCGCCCGCGTCGTCATCGAGATGACCGACTCGTCGCGCACCGGCTGGACCGACTACTTCGCCGAAGCCGAGCGCAACCGTGATGCCGTCGCCTCGCTGGGCCTCGTCCGCACCATCGACCAGAACGGCGGGCAGGCCCTCCGTGTGATCGGCGCGCAGCGGCTCGTGCTGGCCTTCGACCCCGACAACGACAGCCTTGACCTCCTGCGCACCGTGATCATGCTCTTGCGCACGACCGCCATCGCGACGGCAAGCCGCAAGGGCGTCCATCAAGTCGCCACGGCCGAGGAGAAGATCGCCGAAGCGCTCAACCACCTGGTGAAGATCGACTCGGTCAAGAAGCTGTCCGCCACGATCCAGAAGTCGGCGACGAAGATCGACAGCGAGTGCACCACCCTGAATTCGGCCGTCCGGCGCCTGCTCGACGAGGCGCTTGTTGCACTGGCCGGTGCTCACGCGACCGGTCCCGAACTCGTCAGCACGGCCGAGTCCCACGGTGCCGCGTGACTCACTTTAGGCGACGTTGGGGTGGCAACGTCGCCCCAACGTCGTGCTGAGGTCGTAGGACGGGAGGATGGCTGGGTTGACGAGAAGGGTCAATTGGAGGAGAGCATCCGACCGTGTGGCAACGTCTCCTGGGCTGCACCTTGTTCGATTGGCTCCTGGTCGGTGATGGTGTGTTCCCACCAGTTAGTTCCGAACCACAAAGGAAGCAAGCATGATGGCGCTCTCTGAATAGGGCCAGTCCTGCTCTCTGAAGTTCCCCAGTTGGGGTGTCCTGTCGGCGCGTCGTTTGTGCTGGTCAGCGGCCTCGGGGTGACGGTTTCGGTGTTGATCACCGTGACCGTGACCGTGGCCGGAGGCGTGGATGCTCACTCTGGAGGAAGACGTGGAGGCGCAGGCCCTGCGTGCTCAAGGCTGGTCGGTCTCGGCGATCGCCCGGCATCTCGGACGCGACCGCAAGACCATCCGCCGCTACCTGTCCGGTGACGTGGTGCCGGGCAAGCGCCGGCCGGTGGGGCCGGATCCGTTCGAGCCGTTCGTGGCCTACTGCCGGGCCCGGCTGGCCGACGACCCGCATCTGTGGGCGGCGACGCTGCTGGACGAGATCGCCGAGCTCGGGTACCAGGGCGGCTACTCGACGTTCACCCGCGCGCTGCGCCGCTATCAGCTGCGCCCGCACTGCGAGTTTTGCCAGGTGGCCCGCGGCCGGGACGTCGCGGTCATCACTCACCCGCCGGGTGAGGAAACCCAGTGGGACTGGCTGGAGCTGCCGGACCCGCCGGTGAGCTGGGGCGCCGGGAAGCAGGCGCATCTGCTGGTCGGTGCGCTGGCGCACTCGAGCAGGTGGCGCGGGGTCCTGGCCGATGCCGAGGACTTCCCGCACCTGGTCGAGGCCCTCGATGCAGTGGTCCGGCGGCTGGGCGGGGTGACCCAGGTCTGGCGCTTCGACCGGATGGCCACGGTCTGCCACCCGGCCTCCGGCCGGATCACGGCCGCGTTCGCGCAGGTCGCGAAGCACTACGGAGTCCGGTCGGTGACGTGTCCGCCGCGGCGCGGGAACCGCAAGGGCGTAGTCGAGAAGGCCAACCACTCGGCCGCGCAACGCTGGTGGCGCACCCTTGGCGACGACGTCACGATCGCCGAGGCCCAGGCGGGGCTGGACCGGCTCGCGGCCAAGCTCGACAGTCGCCGCCGGGTCCTCGACGGTGAACGCACCACCGTCGCCGGCCTGGCCGCGGCCGAGCGGCTGCACGCCCCGCCGCTGCTCGCGTTCCCAGCCGAGTTCGACCTCGGTCGGATCCTCACGCCGCAGGCGCTGGTGTCCTTCCGCGGCAACGCCTACTCCGTCCCGCCCGGGCTGGGCGGCGCGCAGGTTCAGGTCCACCACCGCGCCCCGGACGGCGCGGGTCGGGTCGTCCGCGACGACGGGCACGTGATCGCGCTCGAACACGCCGCGATGGGCGCGTTCAGCACCGCCCGGCCCTGCACCCACAAGACACGCCGGCCGCCGTCGGCGGCGGCGTTGGCCGAAGCAGCACGACTGCGCGGCCTGCCCGCGACGGGGCCCGCGGCCCACGTCGTGATCGACCTGGCCACCTACGCTGCCACCGCGGCGAAGCTGGGCAGGGCACCCACCTATGAGTCCGAGGAGGACTGATCACTTGTCCGGAAACCGTTCAGGGCCACAGATGAGCGAGGCCCGCCGCTATCAGCAACTCCGTTCGCACTTCTCCTACCTGAAGCTCGACAATGCCGCCGAAGCCCTGCCCCGGATCCTCGATCAGGCGCGCGCGGAGAACCTGTCGATGACCGCTGCGCTGGAGCGGCTGCTGGAGATCGAGGTCAACGCCACCGAAGAACGCCGGCTGGCCGGCCGGTTGCGGTTCGCCTGCCTGCCCGATCCCTGGACCCTGGCCGACTTCGACTTCGCCGCCCAGCCCGGGGTCGACGAGAAACTCATCCGCGACCTGGCCACCCTCCGCTTTCTCGACGACGCCTCCAACGTGTTGTTCGTCGGGCCGCCCGGGGTCGGCAAGACCATGCTGGCCACCGCGCTCGCGCGCGGCACGGCCGAGGCCGGCAACCGGGTCTACTTCACCACCGCCGCCGACCTCGCCGCCCGCTGCCACAAGGCCGCGGTCGAAGGGCGCTGGGCCACCTGCATGCGGTTCTTCGCCGGACCGAAGCTGCTCGTGATCGACGAACTGGGCTATCTGCCGCTACCCGGCGACGGCGCCTCAGCCTTGTTCCAGGTGATCAACCAGCGTTACCTCAAGTCGTCCACGATCCTGACAACGAACGTCGGGATTGCTGACTGGGCAACGGCTTTCGGGGACGCGACTGTCGCGGCGGCGATGCTGGACCGGTTGCTGCACCGGGCGACCGTGGTCGGCATCGACGGCCCGTCTTTTCGGCTGCGGTCGCATCAGTCCACATCGGACAAGCTGCGGAAGGCGGTGAACGCGCATGTCTCTTGACCCGCGCTCCGGACTACAACGCGACCCGCAAGACCTGCCCGATCTGCTGGGAACCGTTCGTCGCGACCGGCCGGCAGGCCAAGACCCGGCTCTACTGCTCGCGCCAGTGCAAACGCACCGCGGCGCCCGCCGGGAGGTCGAACGCACCACACCCGCGCCCAGCACCGCCAGGTCCTTCGGGACACCGCCTCCGGCGGCGACGCCGGCGCCTGCGGCGCCGCTGCCGCACATCGCAGCCCAGCGCGACTGCCCGCACTGCGGCGGCCCGGTCACCATCGTCGCGCTGCTCACCACACCCGAAGCCGCCCGCCCGCAGATGCCCGTCGCGGCACCCGACGGAGTGATCCCGCTCCGCCGCTGACACCGGCTACGCTGCACTCCTCAGCTGGCCCATTTCAGAGAGCATGGCTGGCCCATCTCGGAGAGCGCCATCAAGCATGCTGAACGCCACCCTGAACGCCAAGCAGCTGGCAGTCCTGAACTGGGTGAGCGGGGGTTGCGCGGACGGGATCTACGAGGGAACGGCGCATCGGGTAGTCGCTCGCGCACTGCATAACCGTGGGCTGATCGTGGTGAAGGGCAACGGACCATCGTGGGTGGCGCGCATGACCGATGAAGGCGCGAGGTATCTCGAACGCGCCCAGCAACCGATTCCTGACGAACAGGCCGGGGATCCACCCCCGTCGAGTAGCCGTGCCCCGAAGAAGCGGAAGCAGGGGGCGGTTGACCAGTTGATGACCTCGCTCACCGACGCGCCGGACCACCGCATCGTCGTGCCGCACAGCGAGGCTGGCAAGTACCGGCGGCTTGCTGGGATGGCGAAGAGCCTCGGCCGAGTCCCAGACAAGTTCTACATATCCTTCGGACACGTCCGGGAACCAGGCGGCTTCATGGTGACGCTGACTCTGGAGCCAGTGCCTGACTGGCAGACCAGGGCACTCGACCGGTTGTCCGTCGCGCGCGAGTTGTCGGACCCAAGTGATCTCGTTCGCGCGCTGATGGACAGCGAGACATTTCCGGTTACTGGTGAGCCGCGCGATCGTGCTTTCCGTTTGTTGGAGGCGTTGGTGCTTGGTGCGCGAGAAGCGGGAATGACCGTGGAGATCGGGAACCAGCCTCATGGCAGGTATGGTTCGGTCGATCGCGCGCAGGACGAGGTCACGTTCTGTATCGGCCAGGACAGATTCCAACTTCGCTTCACCCAGGCCACTCTGCAACGTCCGCACGAGCCGACAGAGCGAGAGCTCGCGAGAGCACGTCGTGGCTACCTGTTTCCGGACTTCGACGAGGTCCCGGACGAGCACTTCGACATTGTTCTGGACGGGCCTGGTGTGCAGTTCTGGGCAAGTAAGTGGAAGGACACCGATGACCACCGCTTGGAGGATGATCTCGCGCAGGTGCTGGAAGAGATTCGTCTCCGTCACGGGTATCTGACCGACCTGCGCGCGAGGCAGCAGGAGCAAGAGCGGCGGGCTCAGCAAGCACGTGTTGAGGGTCAGAAGCGGCTGGAAGCCGCGCGGGAACGCGCGGCAGCGGCCTATCGGGAACACATGATTGACGAAGACGCCCGCGATCAGGCTCAACGGTGGCGCGAGGCGAACCAGATGCGTGCCTACGCGGCAGAGGTAAAGCGTCGCGCCGCGGCGCTAGACGAGGCCGACCGGGAGCGGGCCTGCTCGTGGGCGGAGCGGATCGCGGCGGTCGCTGACAGCCTCGACCCATTTCCCGATGAAGCCTATGCGCCGCGCGTCATCGCGAGGCCATCGGAAAGCGACCTGGAGAGGTTCATCAAATATTGAGTCGCGGGCCCTCTCATCCCCACCAGCGGCGGCGAGGCACCTCGATATACCGAACGGGAATCTCCGACTCCTTCAGTGGGCGATCGACCACCGGGCGATAGTTCGCCGGGGTAATGCGCTCTTCCTCGTGCACGCTCGCGATCACGTCAGCGAAGATGCTGTGCCCGTTTCCGCGTAATTGGTCCACCAAGCGCGTTACGAGTAGGTCCAAGCGTCGCACCTCGGCTTCCGCCGCGGCCAGGCGCTCTTGCAGGGTGACCGCACGATTACCGCACCAGCTGCGCAGCAGTTCGTGTAGCGGACGGCCGCGTTCCAGGTACCACTTGTACTCCCACTCCGGATCCGAGGTCCGGTTCTCGCCTCGATGATCGGTGTAGGTGTGGCCGCGCATGGTTTTCTCGCGGTACTCCTGCTCGTCAGCGACCACCAGGTCCAGCACGGGCATCGGGGTGACGTGGCAAGCGAGTTCAGCGATGAGGAGAGTTCCTTCCGGGGATACGATCGAATGACCATCGTCGTCGGTGAAGGACTCGACTCGGTCGACAAGCTCAGCAACCGGGATGCCGATCAGCGGTTCGAGCTTCGCCGGATCGATGATGCGAGTCGTATTCGGGGACCACTGCAGTTCCGCCACCTCGTCGGGGATCAGTGCGTCGAAGACCAACTCCGCTGCGGCCTCCTCGGCGTCGGTCATTTCGAACGCGGAGACCCGCGCCCAGTTCGCCATCCTCTCGTCGTAGCGCTCAACATCGGACCAGGCGCCGCGCAGGCGCCTCTCCGGAACATTCTCCCGCGTCCCGATGGCCTCGCCATCGAGGAACTCGATCTCGTATCGAGGGTTCCGTTTGCTGGTGTCGATCGCGACAACGCGCACGCGCCGTGACGGGTCGTCGTCGCGTTGCCGGTAGATCTGCTCGTCACCGATCTCGATCATCGTCCGTTGACCTCGTCGATCTTGATGAGAATGAACGACCCGGAGGTCACGAACTGACGATACCGACAGGGGAACCTGGTCGCGGCCGAAGATCGGCTGTCAAACAATGCCTCCGCCGCCGACCAAGCCGTCGCCGCGGCAAACCAAGTCTCTCATGCTGGTCACCGGCGATGCGATCCCGGCGCGAGCCTCGACGATGCCCCGGTCTGTGGGTGGAACGGGTGGAACCGAGTTCGATTCGCCACGAACGGGTGACGGAGGCGTTCGCGCGCGCAGGACATTTCGCCGTTCAGTCGGGAGCACGGGCTGCGTCCGGCTTGGGGATCGTCGCCATGGGTTGATCAGATCCGAAGAGGACCTCCAGCGCGGCGTCGTGTTCCTGATACACGACGCGTCCGGAGGAGGCGATGGCGTCGCGCAGTTCGGGGTCGATCCACTCGGGAGGGTCTCCAAATGCGACGGCGGACGGCGCCGGCCCCGCACGGCGGACGACATCGGGCGACATGGCGATCAAGGTCGCCCCGTAGATCGCGGCGACCTGGCCGGCGATGCGCAGGCCAGGGCCATCAAGGTCGCCGGCGTAGCGGAGGTCGACGCCGTGGTCGACGGCGAGTTGTAGCAGGGCGTGGTCGACGCTGCCCAGGTGACCGCTAGTGCACGCGAGGGCGATCGGGCTTCCACAGCGCATCGCGGCTTCCAGGACTGAAGGGTTCTCGACGACGGTGAGCACCTGGGGAGCCAGCGCGGGTGGGTGAACGGTCAGGTCCAGCAGGGTGACTGGCACCGGAGTGGTCGCGTCCCGCAGTCGGCGGTCGACCGGGCCGTCGCCTGTCACCTGGACCTGGTGCAGCAGAACCGTGGCCGACAGCCGGTCTGCGAGGATGCCGACCTTGGTCAGCATGGCGCGGATCAGGTCGGGGCGTGTCGGTTCGGGCGTGCCGCTGCGCTCAGCGACCGCGCTCACCAGTCGTGCGCCGGCAAGGCGGTCGAGGTCGAAGTAGTGCGGGTCGCCGGCGTGGTCGTGGGACAGCTTGGCGAGGCTGGTCGGTGGATCGAAGGGCAGCCTGGACACGATTTCCGCAAGACCGTCAACAAGAGTTAGTACGGACTCCTCGTTGTCCGTCCCGGCCGCGCGCATTCGCGCCACCAGAGCTGGCAGGGTGGGCAGCTTTGCCTCGACGTCCGCCCACAGGTCGCGCCGCTGCGCGAGGGCTTCCCTTCGTTGGGCCGCCAAGTTGACCACGGGCCGGCCTACCGCCAGTTCCACCAAGGGGATGAGGTCGTCAGCTGGTATGCCGAGGACGTCCAGAACCTGGCGGATGGGCACTACCGTGACTGCACCGCGACTCTCCACCGCCGAACGGTCGCGGCGACGGCGTGCGGTGGTGTCCAACCACGACCTGAGCACGGCGATCCCGTTGGGGGACAAGCCCTCGACACGAATTGCCGAGATGGTTGCCGGTTGGGCGCCGGAGCACAACCTTCGGTGCACTGCTACCCAAAGCGGTGCGAGGTCCGGATCGCGCGCGAGCTCATCCCGTCGCGTCGGCATTAACCTCACCTCCGCCCGTGGGCAGGTCGAGCGTCAGAACTTCCGGCTCACCGCGTCCCTCCCACAACCACGGCACCGTCACCCGGCGCTTGCCCGCGGTGACGAGCTGGTGGACCACGACTCGGCCGGTTTCCTTCTTGATCATCGGGGTGATGAACGGGGCGGTGGCCAGCACGTCGAAGTCCCAGGAGCGAAGAAGTGCGAGCACCTGCCTGAGGTTGGGTTCGTCGAAGGCGGCGTCGATCTCGTCGATCGAGACCCAACGCGGTCCTCGATAGTCCGGGCCCGAGTACATCGACCACGCTGCTGCGAGCAGGGGGAGCATCGTGGCCAGCCGCCGCTCGCCGGTGGACAGCGACTCCAGCGGGTTGGAGCGCGCCGTGACCTCGCGGAACTTCCCTTCGTTCTGGTCGGCGAAGGAGGAGTGGGTTACTGAGATCGTCCAGTCGTGCCATGAGCGGTAGTCGAAGGTGTGCGCGACACGGTCCTTCCACGAATCGCCGGCTCGCTCGTTCATCCGCTGACGCAGCACGGTGTACATGTCCTCGAAGATCTCGTCGGACTGCGGCTGCGAGATCAACTCGACCATGCGTCGGGCGTCATCGTCCTCCCGGACAGTCCACTCGACTTGAACGCCGACATTCGCCACCCCGGTGCGCACCCCGGCTAGAGTCCTGCGAATCTGACGAACCAGCTCCTGGGCAGCTTCCCGGCGAACCAGGATGTCCCGCCGCAGTTGGGTGAACAGGCCCGTTTTCAGCGTGCGTTTCACGTCATCGCGCAGGTCGTCCTCCAGCTGCGCCGCCGTCGCGGTCAACTTCTCGACTGCGGTAGGCAGGTCCTCGCCCCTGCTCGCGCCGGGATCGGCGACCACCGCACGGCGCCACTCGGTCCCCTCGACGCTCGCCAGCACGACTTGGCGGTCGAACCGCGCCAGCGCGGTGCTGGTCGTGCGCGCGCTGGACTCCACCTGGGAGAGCGCGCGGGCGCGTGCCTGCCGGAGTGTCTCCAGCCGGTCCGTGCCGCCCGTGTGGTGAGACAGCAGTCGCCGGGCCCAGGTCAGCGCGGCCGTGAGGTGGGCGGGCTTGCCTGTTCCGTCGCTGAGCTCGTCCGGCATGGACGCGAACCGCTCCTCCACGAGCCGGCCGATCTGCCGCAAGCACGCGTCACGGCGTTGTTCCGCCGCCTCGCGTTGAGGGGCGATTCCGTCGAGAGTTGCCTGCGCGGCTGCGGCGGCGTTGCCGGCCAGCTGACCGCGATCCAGCACCTCACCGTGCTCCTTCTTCGCGCGGTTGAGCTCGTCGACGATCAGCCCCCTTGCCGACGTGAGTTGTTGGTACTCGGCGCCGTACAGTTCGCGCGCCTCAGCGACGGCGGAGGCTTCGCGGATCGCCTTGAGCTTGGCAGCGTCCGCCTCCGCCTGCGCCCTGGCGGCAACCGCGGCGCGGTTGCGGGCCAAGGCGGCGGCGGTGCGGGCCTGGCGGGCCAGTTCGGTGGCTCTGGTGGCGGCGTGTTTCCACAGCTCGACCCGGTGCTCGAGATGAGTGGCGGTGGCACGGTGGGCCTGGAGGAGCGTCCGTTCCGTGGGCAGCAATCGCCCATCTGGCAGTGTTGCTGCTTGGTTCAGCCGGCGCAGTGCCTCGCGTACCGCCACCCCCGCTTGCCGATGCCGTTCGGCGGTGTCGAGCACCTGCTCGGCGGCACGGCGCAGTACGCCCTCGTCGCGGTCCTCGGCGAGTTGGGCGCGCCGCACATGACCAAGGTCGGGGAACGAGACGCGTTCGGCATCAGCCTCGCGCTGCGCTTCAGTGGCCTTGCTCAGCGCGTCAGCAGCCTGGATCGCTGCCAGCCGGCGTTGTTCTGCTGTCCGGGTCGCCTCATCCGTTCGGCGGCCGGCCTGACTGGCTACGTCCTCGGCGTGGGCCAGTCCCTGTTCTGCAGCGGCAACTCCAGAGGTCCGATGTGCCGCCGCTGCAGCCAGCAGGGCGAGCACTTCGTCGCGTTCACGTTCCGCCGCAGCGGTGCGTTCCGCTGCTCGGTGCCGCGACTGCTCGGCGTCGGCCCGCAATCGCGCCGCGTCCACGCGGGCATCGACGAGTTCGGTGTGATCAGGGAAGGAGTCGCGCTCCGCCGCGGCCGCGCGCACATCGGACTCCCGCATCGAGACCTCGGACAAGGCAGCGTCGACGGCGGACGTTGCGCGAGCCAGTTCGGCTTCCAGTTCGGCGACGAGCCTCAGCCGGTGGCGCTCGCGGGTGGTGCGGCCGATGAACTCCGCTCGGTACCCCTCCGGCGCGGCCGCGGTGAGTGGGCCGGTCGCGAGCTGCCCGTGCTCGGCGGTGCGGGGCGCCGGTACTGACCGCAGCAACGCGCCCACGCGGTCTGCGGGAACGACCGGGGAGGGCTCTGGGCGCAGCAGGTCTGCGAGGGTGCTGCCCGGGACCGGCGTGTCGGCGGTGATGACCAGGTCACCGGCCAGCGCCGTGCCGTCCGGCGTCACCAACGCGTCCAGCACGCCGGAGACGAGAAGGGCACCCTCCACCAGATCCGCCTGGTCAGGTGATAGACCCTCGGCGAAATCGACCAAGGCCCACAGTGGCACACCATGGTCTGGGCGGCGGTCACGCCAGGGTGGCGCTGTCGGCACCGGCGCCGCGCGGCGGGCGTCGAGCAGCTTGTCCTCGACCGCGTCCGCCGCGGCCCGTGCGGCAGTCAACGTCCGCCGGGACTCGTTCAGGAGCAGCTCCAGGTCGACCTTGGCCTGGGCATGCGCCTGTTCTACAGCCAGGCGAACTGCGCCAGGGTCTACATCCTCGGCGGGGTCGGGCAACGCAACGGTGGTCAGGAACCGGTTGGCGGCGCGCCACCGGTGGGTTTCCGATACCCAGCTGATCGCGGTCCGGTCGGCTTTCGTGGCGGCGTCGATGGCGGCGCGCTCGGCGGCATCGAGCTGGTTTCGAGCGGCGCTGATCTCTCTGGTGCAGGTCTCCTCCGCCGCGGCGTGTCGGCGTTGGTCCTCGGCTTCCTCGGTGAGCGCCGCTGCACGCACCTCTGCCAAGGCCGCGGCGACCTTCGCAGCCTCCGCCTCCGCCTTCTGCTGCTCTTTGCTCACGTTTTCGCGTGCCCGCTCGGCCTGGCCTTGAAGAGCCGTGGCGGTGTCGGCGGCACGGTGATGCCCCGCCACGTCGATCCGGCCGCGCACCAAGTCCGCCGCCGCTGACACCCACCCTTCGATCAGGTCCGGCTCCAGGCGTTCGTCTTCCGAGTCGCGGGAGTCGACCAGTTCGGCGGGTAGTTCGTCGAAGTGCCGGGCTTGTGCCGTCCACCGGCTGATCCGCTCGGCCAGGTCTGCCTCGGCCTCCTGGCGTGTGCGGGTGGTGTTCTCCGCTTGCTGCCGCGCCTCGTTTTCGGCTCGTTCGCGGCGACGCAGCTCGTCCGCAGCCGAGCGCTCGTCGCGCTGGGCGTCGGCATGCACGTGCAGCGCCTCCGCAACGAGATCGACCTGCGCGGCCCGGGAAGCCACCCACGCCAGCGGAGTCGCACACGTCTGCTGAAGGTCGAGGGAAGGAGTATCGCGGTCGCCGGACGCGGTGAGCGGCCCCGTGGCCTCGACGATCCGCTCGAGTGCGGCGTCGGCGCCCACCTCGCGGGACGCGTCACGCAACTCGCCCAGCAACTGCGTGAGGTGCTCCTTACTTTCCTCGGCGCTCACCTCGGCCTCGGCGGACTGTTCTGCCGCAGTGTGTGCGTCGGCCTCGGCCTCGCCGGCCCGACCTTCAGCTTGCTCGGCATCCTGCGCGAGTTCCGCCGCTCGCTGCTCCCGCTGTGGCAGTTCGGCACCCGCGTGACCCCGCAACACGACGTCAGCGGCGTCCCTGCGGCCTTCGAGCACGGAGATCTCGGCGTTCAGCGCTCTGAGTCGCTCGGCGGCCTCGTCCTGTTCCCGCCGAGCGGCCTCAAGCTTCTCGGTTGCGTCCCGCGTCCGGCGAGCCTGAGCGTCGAACTCCGTGTTGGCGGCAGTAAGCTGCGCCGCCTCCACCTCGACCAACGCCGAAACGTAACGGTGGTAGCGCTTGTCGACGGTGGCGAGCTGCTTGGCCTCGTCGCGCATGTCCGCCAATTGCGTCTCCAGCTCCGAGATGCGCTCCATAGCTTCACCGATGACGGTCAGGCGGTCTGGATCCAGCGCGGGCAGGGCCTCGGTGAGCACCGCACGCATCTGCGCCGGCGGGATGGCCTCGGCGGTGCGCAGGCTCCGCAGGCTGCGCAGCACACCCATCAGCGCCTCGAACTGAACCTCATCCAACGGTGCGAACAGGCGCTGGCGCACCGCGTTCCGGTAACCGGGCTCATCGCCGACCGCCGCCAGATGCCCGGCGGCCTTCGACCTCAGCGGGGCCGCTGAGGTGAACAGCTCACCGCCAGCCGCGGCGAGCTGGCTGGCCAGATCGTCGATGCGCACGGGATCTCCTGCCCGCGTCAGCACGAGCTGGTCACCAATCCGACCGGGTGTCAGGAAGAAGGCGCGCTGAAGGTTTCCGCCGACCGAACGCAGCCACAACCCGGTGGTCAAGTAGGACGTCGATCCGCTCGCCGCGTCTCGCATCCCGTACTCGACCCACCACGTGCCGGTGCGGTCCTCGCGTTCGTTGCGGTCGGTGTGCCTGCTGGTCAGCGTGCCCGCAGCCTTACCTGTCACCGAGAGGGCGGTCTGCGAGGTGTCGGCGTCCAGGAGAAGCGTGACCAGCATGGATGCCGTCAACGACTTGCCCGATCCGTTGGGGCCGGTCAAGGTCATCCAGCCGTCGGCGAACATCAGGACCTCGTCGGACCAGGCCCAAGAGTTGACTGCGCCGGCGCGGGTGGGCTGCCAGCGGCCGTCAGCCTCCGGCACCCCCACGGAGGGTAGGTCGCGAACCGCTCCCCACCGCGCTGCTGGGTGTTCCACGCTGTTCATGGGGCGACGTCCTTTCCACCGTTCGACGTGGTGCCGGTCACCGGAGCGCTGTGCCGGACCGCGACCCGCCAGAAGTGGACACCGGGTGTGGGTTGCCAGACATCCGGCCCCCTCCGCGCCAACAGCCCGACGGCGACGAGTTCCGCAGCCGCAGCCCTGGCCAGTGCAGGCAGCCGATGGTCGTAGGCCGCGGCCCAGCGCGGCACCCTCGTCCGCACCTGCGCGAACAGCTCGACGACCTCGGAGAGGTGCAGCTCACCCCGTGGGTCGGGCCGCTGGGTCACCGCGTCCAGCAGCGCGAGCGCTGCCTGCCGCTCGTTTCGCCTCCCGTTCGGGAAGTCGATCAGCGTGCCGATGCCACTGGCGTCGGTGACCTCCCACCAGTCGCGCCGTGCAGTCGTGGTGAACCCCAGGGACGCGATGACCTCCAGAGCGCGATCACGACCGGCCGGCGTGTGCAGGTAGGGCATCGCAGCGCGGTCATCCAGCGGGTCGCTGGCAGGGTCGTCAACCAGGCGGCGGACGGCTCGCAGTCGGCGTTCGTCCACGCTCGGTTCGCCCGCGTTCAGCTCCTCTACCAGCCCGGTCTCATCGCCCAATGCAGCCGACGACAGGACGCGCGACGACAGGGCCTCGGCGTGCCGGGCAGCCGGCAGGTCCGCCAACCCGAGGAGTGCGGGGGACAGCGACGAGAACTTCTGCGCCAACCGCTCCCGCGAGGCACTGACGACCAGGTCGTTCTCATCCTCGCTGATCGCGCGATCAAGATCGGCGTCAACGGTGATCGACCCCTCGTCCACCAAGAGCTTGAGCGCGTCGACGAGGTTGGTCCGACTCGTTCGCGCATCCTTCTTGCCCGTGCCATCCGATGCAACGATCTTGAATTGAGGCAGCTGATCTGCCAGGGCCTCGGCGGCGCACACCTGGGCGATGGCCTGCATCAGCTCCCGGAGGCTCATCCTCGGCCGACGCCAAAGCTGCTCGCACACGAGCGCGACCAGCGCCAGGATCTCCTTCGACACCAGATGAACGGGGCGACCTTCCCGACGCAGCCACGGACCCCGATCAGTCGGCACGTCGCTGCGGCGCTTGTGCAGGCGGACCAGCTCGGCTGACTCCACGACCTCCACCACCCAGCCGAGTTCCACCCGGAAGAAGTCGGTTAGTTCCCGACGTCCCTGAACCGCGGCCCGGTACAGCTCCACATCCAGCTCGGCCCGGATGCGGCCGGTGGCGATCAGCTTGCGGGCGGGCTCCCGCAGCTCCGGGGCCAGAGAGCGGCCGCCGCTCACGCCGCCCCGCCCTGCTGCGCCGTGTCCGCGTCGATCTCGACGTCGGCGGAGCGCAGCACGCTCACCCGGATGTCAGGAGCGGTCAGCACCCCGTCTCCGAACCGCACCCGCACCACCCTTCCCATGACGCCTAGCCTGACCATGACCTGGAGGCTCGCCCCGTCCGCGTAGGCCCGTCCCAGCCCGCTGACCGGGTCGAGCTGGGCCAGCGCGACCTCGACAGCGCGCACCAGCACGTCGGCCGCATCCGTTGGCAGCCCGGCGAAGTGGTCCAGCGCGACCTCACCATCGGTCTCCAGCAGGGCGGTGAGCCGTCGGCGTTTCCTCGCCTGCGCCGCCGCGTCGATCAACGCGGCCTCGCGGTCCCTGCTCGTGTCAGCCACTTTGCGGGGACGTCCGCTGGGCGGCCCGTGCCGCTCGTGCTCCCGCAGCGTCACCTCGACATGGTGTCTGGAGCGGCTGCCCGCCGCCGACGTGCCATGCGCTACATCTTCCTCGGCGGCCTTCGTTACGGCATGCCATGCTGGCCAGTCCCCAAACGCGGCGGCGTACACCCGCCGTGCGGCGGTGTCGGTCGACTGAGCGTGCAGACTCCGTGCAAGTAGCCGGAAGTCGTGCCCCAGGTCTGAACCCCTGCGCCGAGCGGTGTAGCGACGGTCGATCGCCACGAGCAGCGTGTGCACCGCTCCCGTCGCTGAAGCGATCAGGCGGTGCACTGTGCCGTCAGGCTGGAACCACGCCTCCAGATCGGTCAGCCGCCGCACCCTGTCCTCCAGCCAGCTCTGCTGGTCTGCGGCGTCGATCAAGCCCGCGTGAACGACCGCTGCCTCCACCAAAGCGTGGTGGCCCGCTGCTCGAACATCCGCCAGAGCCGCCTCCACCCGTTGCAACGCCCGCTCGTACTCGCGGGGAAACTGGCGCAACGCCTCAACGACCCGGTCCCGGTTGTCCCCGAACACATCGTCATCGGTGACGTCGGACTGCACCATCTGTGCGAGCGCAGCGTAGAAGTCAGCCGTCACCTTCTGCAGTTCGTCCAGCCGCGTTCGTACATCGTCCAGATCAACCGGCAACAAGCCCGGATCGCTTCCAGCGTGCGCGAGCAGCCCGCGAATCGTGCTCTCGACACCGTCGAGAAGTCTGCTGGGCAGTTGCAACGCGCGCCGCGCATCGACCACGGCGAGGCGGACCGCCGCGACAATAGCCCGGCCCTTGCGAGTAAGTGCCCACGACTCTTGCCGAACGATCACGCCCTGAAAACTCCGGACCGGTGCCGCATAATCGCGAAAAGGCTCCGTGAACCCCCACTTCGCGAGTTGGTCGAGCGCCGAACGCAGCTCAACCTCCGGCAGCGGATCGTGGTAGCCAACCGCCTTCGCCTGCTCGGCGATTTCGATCAGGGTGGACATCGGGCCGCGAGTGGACAACTCCTCCAACGCGGCCAGCAGCGCCGTGTACCGCTCGCGCACAAGATCCTCGGGCAAGGCGAAAACCGACCAGTCGCTTGCCTCGACCTCCTGCCACCATCGCCGAGGCTCTCGCACCGCTCTCCTCTTGGCCACTCCAGCCCGTCGAATGCGCAACCATGCAACCACGTTCACGTTTGTCTGACATGCGCTCATCGGGTGTAATCCAGCATCGGTTCCGCCACTCGCCGTCGTCATCCGGAACAGCAGGCATCCCGGCGCAGGCACGATCACCTTCCCTCCACCCGGCGTAGGCGGCATTCTCGTTCGATGCCCGCGACGGTCTCACCCCCACAGCAGGTCGCCACTATCGCCGAGATCGGCACACACACGCTGGTCACATCGCTGGCGACCGAGGCCGCGCTTCGCTCGACCGCGGCGAGTGGTCGGCCTTCCTCGCCGGAGCCACCGACGGCGAGTTCGACTTCACCGATGTGCCCGACGCCTGAACAGGACCGAGGAAGGCAACGCGGTGCCGCTGCGCCAGCGGCCCAGCGGCACCATGGTTGACCTCGTGCTCGACAACGCCTGCGTTCCTGGCGGTGGCCCACGGTGGATCACCCTTCAGCCGTGGTCCTACTTCTGCCACTGCTGCGACAACGGCGGAGGCGGCGACTTCGCCGCTGCCAGGCTTGATCCACGCCCGCCTCGGGCGACGCCGGATCGTCTGCCAGCCCTACGAATGGCACCACGGCTTCCAGGACCGGAGCCCGGTTTGCAGCAGCGAGTCCAAGCCGCTGCCCGCCATCACATCAGCGGCCCCGGCGCGGCCATGACCTGGGACATCCAGCGACAGAAACTCCAGGTCGTGTGCGCACCTCAGATCAACTTGCGCGACACCTGACGAGCCGCCGAGATCTCCGCAAGCTCCACAGCCCGATGGCGCAGTCTGGATCGTGATCGCTGGAGCGGATCGCCACCGGGCCGACAATGGACGCACGTAGGTGGCCAAGCTTGATCGGTGATGCACGTCGTCGCGGTCCGCCAGCACGGTGCCCTGCTGGGGTCGCCGAGGCAGGATAGGGCCATGAGTGGCGAGGTTCTGCGTGACGGTTGGTGCGGCGAGCCTGTTGCGTGGGCAAAAGTCGGTGATCCCGTTATCGGGCGGGAGTGGACTCAGCATGGCTCGGTGGCCGTGACTGCCCGGTTGTCCCCGTTTGAGGCGGTTGGCAAGTACGGTCCCATTACTGAGCTGGTGGTTGGCCGCAACGGCGGTTTCGAGTCCGTCACCTACGGTAAGACCAAATTCGTCTCCCGGTTCGTGGACCCGCGAGGCACGGGTTTGTATGACGACACCGTTGTCGTCGTGCACGACCCTGCCCGGGACGATTACGAGTGCCCGGTCTGCCAGGCCGCGCCCGGCGAGCAGTGTGTGAACAAGAAGAAGCAGCCGTGCGGAACGCACAGCAAGCGGTCTCAGGGGCGCTCGCGATGGGAGATCGAGCGGGCTGATGCGGCGGCCCGAAAGGCGCGCGAGGAAGCGGACGCTGCGCAACAGTGGCAGCGCGAGATGGCCACGCCGCCGACTCTCGGCGCGGTGCTGGAAGTCAAGCGTTGGATGCTTGCTGATGACACTGCGTCCGATGGTGTCGACCGCTACACCGTCGAGCGCACCTACGCCAACCGAACGGTCCAGGCCACTGAGAGCAGCGGGGAACGAGTGTTCCTGGCTCGCAACGAGTACACCGGCGGTTGGCACGTCATCTGCGGCCAGCCGACGTCTATGCGCCTGCCATGCCGGGGCGGCGGTGCTGGCGTGCGGTGCAGGGTGCGACACAAGCCAGGGTTGCACCTACGCGAGGACTCGCCGTGGACCTGAAGCGATAAGCATGCCACACGAATTGGTGCCTGAACTCCGTCCGATCTCACCTGCGAATGCGCAGGTCAGCGACTCGGCGGACCGTCTTGGCCATGATCCGTGAGCAAAGTCGGGTCACACGACAACCTCCTCCGACGAGGCGTAGGCGGGTTCCCGCCGCACGGGCCGCTCGCCACGCGGGCCGCCGAGGACGGGCGGCAGGTGTCCGGCCTGCCGCCACCGCAGCAGCACCTTGCGGCCGTAGTTGTTCGTGCCCGCGATCCGGTCCAGCTCCGCGCCGGTCGGCGTGCGGCCCTTGGACCGCTCGGTCACGTAGTACGCCCACATCCGCTGCTCGGCGGTCGGCTCGGCTGTCCGAGCCTCGTCCGGGACCACCGCGAGACGCACCACCGACCCGGTCTCGCCCGTCTCGGCGGTCTCGGTGTCAGTCTCGGCGCTGGTTCCGGCACGGTGCCGCTTGAGCGCGCGATTGAGCAACTCAACCGCCAGCAGCAGCGCCAGCGGCGGGCACGCCGCCACCGCCACGGCGAACACGCTCAACTCCGGGGCCGCCGCCACGTTCGCGCACAGCGACAGCACGATGCCGAACACGAAGGACAACCAGGCCGCCCATCGGCCACCGGCACGGCTGCCGTGGCCGGTGGTCTTCCACAACTCGACCGTCGCCGTGGTCAGGATGCCGTCCACGATCAACGGCCAGATCGCCGCCGTCGCCTCGTCGGCACCGAACCGCAGCGCGAACTCGCGGCCATGCCGGTAGGAGGCGTACGCCGCGCCGAGCGCGACCAGCGCGGTGCAGGCGCACTGCACCCACAGCGCCCGGTCCCGACGAGCCGGGGATGCCGTGGCGCTCACCGCCGCACATCTCCCGCCGCGGGCCGCGCGTCGTCCAGACAGCAGCCGAGGCACGCGAACACCTGCGAGCCAGTCACCGACCGGCGCACCGGCACATGCGGAACACGGACGCGGAGGTAGTCAGCTCCGCACAGCACGCAGGCCAGCCCGTCGGCATGCGGCGCGGTCAGCCCGGTGATGCTTGCTTCGCCGCTCATCGGGAACCACCCGCCGTAAGACGTCGGGTGCCCACCGGGCGGATCGTGATTTCAGGGCCTTCGACCAAGATTGTTTGGTTCGTATGCTGAAGCGTTAGGCCCACTCGATCTTGGGTGCCGCCTGTTCGGCGGGCACGCCTTCCCTCGCGGCGATCATCGTTTTTCTTTGTGGGGCCAAGCCCCACGCCCCAGCCGGGGGCACGCCCCCGGACCCCCATCGCGGCTTCAGCTTGGTTCGTATGCTGGCACGTCAGGTCCACCATCAGGGGAACCTCGGTTTTCGTGTCCCTGGCGGCCGTTGAGATGCAAGGGATTCGGCGAGTAGTGGCGGCAGGTGTGAATCCCTGACCCGGACGCGACTCTCCCGGGACGGCACGCATCGCGGCCGCCGAACGTTCCTAGACTGACCGGTGTCGTCGGAGCGGGAAGGGTCAGCATCATGACGTGGAGTACGCGACAGCTCGCCGAACTCGCCGGTACCACGGTCAAGACCGTGCGGCACTACCACGACATGGGGGTGCTCGAGCTGCCCGAGCGCACGGCCAACGGGTACAAGCAGTACCGCACGGCTCATCTTGCCCGGCTGCTTCAAGTCAAGCGGCTGACCGAATTCGGGCTGTCGCTGTCGGAGATCCGGGCGATGGGCGGTCAGGAGAGCCCGGACGACGCGCTCGACCGGCTCGACGCGGAGCTGGCGGAGACGATCGAACGCCTGCAGCGGATCCGCACGGAGCTGGCGGCTACGCGGGCGAGCCAGGCGCCGCTGGACATTCCGGCGCGGTTCGGGTCGCTCGCGGAGCGGCTTTCGCCGGAGGATCGGGTGATGCTGACGGTGTTCTCGGGGGTTCTGCAGGAGACGGCGCTGGAGGATCTTCGGACGCTGATGACCGAGCACGCCGGCGAAGACGCCGATTTGGACAGGCTGACGGTGGATGCGCGGGACGAGGAGATCGAGGCCGTCGCGCGCCGGCTGGCCGGGGCGATGGCGCGGGACCACGCCCGGTTCCCGTGGCTGGCGGACCCCGGCTCCGCGGCGCTGCGTGGCCGGGCGTCCGCCGAGGCCGCGCTCGGGAACGCTGTCGCGGAGCGGTGTAACGCGGCGCAGTTGAAGGCGCTCGCGCTCGCCAAGGAATACCTGAAAGAGGGCAGGCAGGACCGGTGAGCACCGGCACCGCGCCGAACCGGGTGCACGCGGGCGCGGAAGATCGCCTGCTGATCAGTCCACTGTGGACCCCAAGCGCAGCAGGGGATCGACCTGTGCCGGGCCACCGGAGGTGAGGTCGACCGGGGTCGCGGCGGGGGCGTAACTCGTCACGACGACCTGGTACTCGCCGGGGACGAGGCCGTCGACGGTGTAGCGGCCGGAGGCGTCGGTGACGGTCGTGCCCTGTACCCGGCCCTCGGCGTCGAGGACGGTGACCTGGGCTCCGTGGAACGGGCCGGGGCCGGCGTGCACGGTGCCCGCCAGGCGGGCCGACGCGGGGAGTCGGAGGTCTTCCCGGGTTGGCTCGGTGCCGAGGACGACGTGCCGGGCCACCGGGTCCCGACCGTCCACTTTGGCCAGCAGCACGTACGTGCCCGCGGGGGCGGTCAGTGCGAAGTCGCCGTGCGGGCCGGTGTTCGTGCGGTGCACTTGGTGGGTTTCCAGCGAAGTGAGGGCGATCGCGGCGGTTTCTTGCGGGGCGAGTCCCTGTACGCTGCCGGTCAACGCGGGTGGTTCGGCCACGGCGGTCCGGGCCTTGCGGACGCGGGAAAGCACCACGTCGACGATGCCGACGAGCAGGGCGAGGGTGACCAGCCCGGTCGAGCCGAGGAGGCCGAGTGCTGCCGCGGAGTGGTAGTCGCCGTGGGACCGGCTCAGCTCGCCGAAGAACAGTGCGCCGCCCAGCGCCGTGCCGACGGCCGAGCCGATTCGCTGTCCGGTCTGCAGTACGCCGGCCGCGGTGCCGCCTTCGGCGGGGGAGATGTCCTCCAATGCGAGCGTCGAGTTCGGGGCGATCACCAGCCCGCTGCCGAAACCGGCGACGAACAGCGGCGCGGCGAGCACGAGGGCGGCGCCGCTGCCGGTGTAGTCCCGCACGAGCCAGGCGGTGCCGGCCAGCCCGAGCGCCGCGAGCAGGACGCCGGCCACGATCATCGGCCGGCCCAGCCGGTGCACCAGCCTGCCGCCCAGCACGGGCGAGATCGCCGAGCCGATCGCGAAGGCCAGCATGGCCGCACCCGCCTGCAGGGCCGAATAACCCTGGCCCTGCTGGAAGAACAGCGTCAGCACCAGGAAGATCCCGGTGAATCCGGCGAAGTAGACCATCCCCAGCACCGAGCCCATGGAGTAACTGCGCACGGTCAGCAGCTTCAGGTTGACCAGCGGGTGCTTCCCGCGGTTGCCGAGCAGCCGTTCCCACAGCACGAACAGCACCAGCAGGCCGGCTGCGACGCCCATCAGCCACCAGCGCGGGCTCCCGCTCTGCTGCTCTTGCTCGATCAGCGGCAGCATCACCAGCACCACGGCCCCGCCGAGCAGCAGCGTGCCCACCAGGTCCGGGATGCGCTTGCGGCCGGTGCGCCCGTCCTTGGGCAGCAGCCGCAGGCCGAACAGGATGGCCAGCACGCCGATCGGCAGGTTCACGTAGAACACCCAGCGCCAGCCTTCGCCGTTGCCGAACGCCTGGATCAGCAGGCCGCCGAGCACCGGCCCGACCGCGGTGGACAGCCCGACCGTCGCCCCGAACGCGCCGAACGCCTTGCCCCGCTCGCGGCCGGAGAACAGCTGCTGCATCATGCCGATGATCTGCGGGTTGAGCAGCCCGCCCGCGATGCCCTGGCACAGCCGCGCGACGACCAGCCAGGTCGCGTTCGGCGCGACCCCGCACAGCACGCTGGTCACCACGAACAGGGCCAGCCCGAGCAGGAACATCCGGCGGCGGCCGTAGTCGTCGCCGAGCCGCCCGGCCGGCACCAGCGCCAGCCCGAAGGTCAGCGCGTAGCCGGAGACCACCCAGGACACGTCCGCCGGGGTGGCCCCGATGCCGTGCTCCATCGAGGGCAGCGCGACGTTGACGATGCTCACGTCGAGCAAGGTCATGAAGCCCGCGATCAGGCAGACCCACAGGGCACGCCAGCGCCGCGGATCCGGCTCGGCGGGGACAGGCACGTTCATGGAACCACCCGTGGATTCGAGACCGGTAAGATAATGACCAGTGCTAGAGTAGCCGGTCATGCCGCCCCCGCGTGACCACGTCGACGGAGTCATGACACGCATCACCGAGCTGACCGACGACGAACGGATCAGCAAGGCGCTGAGCATGCGCCTGCTGCGGGTCGCGCGCCACCTGGAGAACGAGCTGCGCCGCGAGCTGGCCGCGTTCGGCATCGAGCTGTGGGAGCTGGAGCTGCTGGGTGCGCTGGCGCGGTCCGGGCCGCCGTATCGGCTCTCCGCCGGGGAGCTGCTCGCGAGCATGCACCTCACCTCGGGCGGGGTCACGAAGCGGGTCGCCGGACTGGAAGCCAAGGGCCTGGTCCGCCGGGACGTCAACCCGGACGACCGGCGGCAGATTCTCGTCAGCCTCACCGAGGAAGGTCAGTCGCGCGCGAAAGAGGTCTTCAGTACCAAGACCGGGGCCGAGACGCGGCTGCTCGCCGCGCTGCCGGCGCCGGTCCGCTGTCGTCTCAACGACGACCTGCGGCGACTGCTGCTGGACTGGGGAGAGCCGCGGTAGTCCTCACGCCGGGGTCGAGTTCGGTGACGGTGCTGATCAGGTTCATCCGCATGCGCAGCTCGGCGACGTCCTTGGCGCGGCAGTGGTTCGCGGCCCGGCCTCGCACACGCCGGTGACGACGAACTCGGAGCTGAGGTTCTGGGTCAGCTGCAGCTCGTTCTCGAATCCGCCGTCGCCCGGATCGCCGCCGGCCGCGGATCCACGCGTCGGACTCCTGGCCACCGGAGAGCCGCGAGAGGCGGAAACCGCGTTACAGCACCAAGTCTCCGACAACCATCTGATCACCACGGAGACGATCTCCGCCGCGACCGGGCTGCCCCGGGCTGCGGCCGTGGGAGGTTCCTAGCTCCTGCGGTGGGGGTATTCCGCCGAGCGTCGTTGGAAGGCCAGGATCTCCGGGTTCGCGATCACGCCGTTGCGGATTTCGATCGCGCGCCCGATGGTGTCCTCTACCCCCCATGCGGATGGACCGGCCAGCAGCGGCCGCAGCAGGGGGATGAGCGCCTCGCTGATCTCCCAGGTCGCCGAGTTCCACAGGTAGGACGGGCTGTGGTCGACGGCGTAGTAGGTGATTCCGTCGCCGACGGTGAAGGTCGGGTCGGCGAACGTGGTGGACCGGGCCCAGCTGAAGCCCATGCCCTCGTCGCACGAGACGTCGACGATGAGGCTGCCGGGCGCGAACGCCTCCAGGTCCTTCTCGATGAGGAAGGTCAGGGGCGCCAAGGGGGCCTGCAGCGCGCAGTTGACGACGATGTCGTGTTCGGCGAGGAACCCGGCCAGCGGGACCCGGCCCCGGGCGGTGAGCGCGTGGCTGCGGCGGGGGTCGCCAGGCCGGTCCGCGTCGTGGTCGAAGTGGACCATGGTCGCGGAGTGGATCGGCGAGGCGACCGCGGTCACGCCGCGGCCGGTGAGGACGTGCACGTCGTGGACGCCGTGGGCGCTGAGCGCTGTGATCGCGCCCCGTGCGGTCGCACCGAAACCGATGACGGCCGCGCGCAGACGGCGGCCGTAGTCTCCGGTCGAGCCGGTCAGCTGCAGGGCGTGCAGCACCGAGCAGTAGCCGGCCAGCTCGTTGTTCTTGTGGAACACGTGTAGCCCGAAGGAACCGTCGCGGGTCCAGTGGTGCATCGCTTCGAACGCGATGAGGGTCAGTTTGCGATCGACGGCGAGCTGGGTCAGTTCGTGAGCCTGGACGCAATGCGGCCAGCCCCACAGTGTCTGGCCTGGTCGCAGCTCGGCGACGTCGGTAAGCAACGGCTTGGCGAGCAGAATGATGTCGCATTCGGCGATGAGTTCGGCGCGCGTGCGTACCCCGGCGACGGTGCTCTTCAGCTGTTCGTCGGGCACGCCGAAGTCCGCGCCGTAGCCGTGTTCGAGGTAGATGTGCTCGAGCAGGTCGGTGTCGATCCGGTGGAAATGGCGCGGGTCGATGGGCAGGCGGCGTTCGTCCGGTTTTCGCGAACGTGCGATGACGCCGAGAGTGAGCTGAGGCAATGCGACGGACCCCTTTGCCGGAATGTGGTTTCGATACTGCGCCGGGGCGTCAGCGCCGCAGCTGTTCGGGTGCTTCGTCGAGCAGGTGCAGCAGGCGCACCGCCAGCGCCTGGCAGGCGGTGTCAGAGAGCTCAGTGTCGTGTCTGAGCAGGTCCCGTACTTGGGCGACCCGTTGTTCGTAACGCGACATGAAGGCGATTTCGGTGGCCATGGTTGTTCCTCTTTTCTGGTTTGACGGCTGCCTGCGGCACAGGCGCAGCGGCGGCGCAACTCGCCGGCCGCGGTCGCGGCGCAGAAGCGGGTTGCGATCGCGTCGTGCGCGTCCGTCTCGTGTGGACAGACGGGACAGCCGTGTGCCGCGGCGGTGCTCGGCAGTTCGGCTCGGAGCGTGATGGGCGCCGGGGCGCTCATCACCCGGATGCCGGCGAGCCGGTGGGCGACACGGCGACCGATGCGGGCGGTCGGTCCGCGGCCGCGTTCTCGCGGGACGGAAAGGCACCTGGGTCGCAGATAGTGCTCATCGACAGCGCGGGGAACACCACGGTGATGTTCTTGTCCACGCCGAGTTCGACGAGGCTCTGCGCATTGCGCGGCTGCAGGGTGGCGAGGTCGGGGATTCCCCGGATGTCGGTGTTGATGCCGACCTTGCGCAGCGTGGTCTGGGCGATCCGGTCGATCGCGGCGTGGACGTTCTCGATCGAGACGGCCGATTTCACCGCCTCCCGCACCCGGAAGTCCGCTACCCCGGACGCGTCGATGCGCATGTTGCCGCGGCTGATGAGGACCTGGGACTGGATTGGCATCATGATGACCCGCAACGGAATCCGGCGCACCACGTCCACGACCGGGACGATCAGCCGCAGCCTCGGCTCGCGCGCCCCGGCCACCCGGCCGGGCCGGAACAGGACCCCGCGCTCGTACTGCTTGACGATCCGCACCGTGGTGGCCAGCAGGGACTGCACCGCGACGACGGCCGCGATGGTCGGAAACGGTCATGACGCTCCAGGCTTCGGCGACTACCGGAGGCGAGAACACCGGCGTGCCGAGATCGTGACCACGTGGCGCGCGAAGACCGGGCGAACTACGAGGCGCCGGGGATGGCGCCGGCTCGATCGCCTGCGCACGGGATGCTCCCGGGCGCCACCGACACTACACGGGTCCGGATCGCCGAAGGTCACAATCAGGCATCCGGACCCCATCAACGGCGCGGCGTGGTGAGCTGCCCGGCGAGATCCGGTGACACGGCCACCGGCCGCCGTCGGCGTACCCGCGCTCGGCACCGGCCGGCTTCAAGGCCAGGTGCGCTGCAGCAGGCTCGTTTTCCGGTGCGGTTTCCCGCTGATCTGAGACGGTCATCCGGATGTTTCTTTCGCGCCTGCGCGAAGCGGTGCCCCGACCTCGTGCAGGTGCCGTAGCACCTGGGCGTAGGTATGGAAGAGGCTGCCCTGGCTGTAGCTGATTGCCCGTTTCGTGCAGAAATCCCGCACCAGGGGTTGTGCTCGCCGCAGCCTGGCCATCGGGATGCTGGGGAACAGGTGGTGTTCGATCTGATAGTTCAGCCCGCCCATCGTGAAGGTCATCCACCGGCCACCCTTCACGTTGTGCGAGGTCAGCACCTGGCGGCGCAGGAAATCCAGTCGGTGGCCCGGTTCCAGATGCGGCATGGCCTTGTGGTTGGGTGCGAACGAGCAGCCCATGTAGACGCCCCAGGCCGCGTGGTGGACCGCGATGAACACGAACGCGATTCCCGGCGGCAGCAACACGAACACCGCGGCGAGGTAGACGACGAGATGCCCGGCCAGCAGGCCGGCCTCCAACCGCCGACGTTGCAGATCGCCGCGCCATACCGCCTTGATGCTGGACCAGTGCAGGTCGAGACCTTCCAGCAGCAGCAGTGGAAAGAAGAGAAATGCCTGGTATTTTGCCATCCAGCGCAGGAAACCGGCTTTGGTGCGGCTCTGCCCGGTGCTGAACGCCAGCGCTGGGATGTCGATGTCCGGGTCGGCGCCGTCGACGTTCGGGTGGGCGTGATGGCGGGTGTGCTTGCCGACCCACCAGCCGTAGCTGATCCCGACCAGCCCGGCCAGCCCGGTCCCGATCACGTCGTTGGCGCGGCGGCCGCGGAAGATCTGCTTGTGCCCGGCGTCGTGGCCGAGAAACGACAACTGGGTGTAGGCCACCGCCAGCAGCACCGCGGTACACACCTGCCACCAGCTTTTCCCGCCGAGCGCGAGCAGCACCCACGCGCCGCCGAACGCCGCGACACTGATCCCGATGCGCAGCGCGTAGTGCACCGGCCGTCGGCGGAACAGCCCGGCCGCTTTCATCAGCGCCGACAGCTCGGCGAAGTCGCTGCCGGACGGATGTCCGATGTCCGGTGCTACGACGGTTTTCCGTTCGTCCATAGTGGATCCTTAACCAGATGGCAGGGGGAGCCCGGCGGGGACAAGGCCAGAGCACGGATCCTGCTCCGTGCGAACGCATCGGAGACTGGCATCCGCATAACCGCTCCGTCGCCAGGTGGGCACTCGACGACAGGTCGACGGCTCCGCGAAGCTTCGGCCGTGCCCAGGCCTCCGACGACAGCCAAGGTCCGGTTGCTGCCGGTGCGGGAAGATGTCGCCGACACTACACCCGCCAGGGGGGCGCCAGCGCGCCGGACCAAGCCTGCGCCCTACCGCGGTTCCGGAGAAGCGGCGACGTCAGTGGCCTGAGGGTGTACCGTCAGTGGTGTCCGAGAGCATTTCGTGTGTGGGCATTCGAGCCCGCGCCGTCCTCGGATTCTCATCCCGGCCACCTGAGCCGGGGACGGGAGTACGGCATGTAGCCGGGTCTACGCACACCATCGTCATCCCAGCGGCAATGATGCCGCAGAGCAGCCCGGCCGGGTCCGCACTCCGCCGTTGGCGCCCAACCGGAAAAATGGCGTTGGTGCGGCGTGGCCCGTCTTGTGCCCTGCCCATCGTGCGGAAAGGAAGAATTCATCAGAACCGTCGAAGAGCCGTTGTTCAGCCATCCGGCCGTTGCCCAGCCCCGGCCCGGTGCACTGACCCGCCCCGAGGGCGACCGCTACGGCGGGTTGTTCCGGCCACCCCCGGTTCCCGTCGGCGGCGAGCCGGACGAGCGGCCGATTCCGCGCCAGCCACGCGGCAGCCGCGGATCTCGCCGGTGAGCGCCGCCGTCGAGACCGGGTTCCGGCGTAGCCTGGCGGTATCGGCCCGCCTCCGCGGGGATCCGCCACCAGGACGATCCCGGGCCGGCCGGGCGGGAACACTGCGATGATGTTCACTGCGCATGGCGATGCCGCGGGTACTCTCATCGACTCGTTGCCGGTCGGCCGTCGCTTGCGGCTCAAGGGACCGGATGCCCTGAAGGGCTGCTTCGATGGCGCCTGGTGGCCACGCTCCCGGGAACCGGTCACAGAATTCAGCGCCCTCGTCACCGCGCTGGCCGAGCGTTCCGGGCGGGTCGACCGCATCGGGTTCAACCCGGTCTCGTGGGATCTCGCTCCTGCCCGGCTTCGCCACGGGCCGGATCTGGTGCGCCTGGCAGGTTTCTCCATTCTTCAGCCGCACACGGTCATCGTGGTCGGCCCGCGCATCCACCACGTGACGCTGCTGATGATCCCGCCGGAAGCTGATCCGGTCGCCGCGCGCGGCGCTATGGTAGCCGCGGCCGCCGACGAAAGCATCGGGACTGCATGGGAAATCCTTGCCCGCAACGGTGTACTCGCCTCGTCCTAGACGGCCGTCCCGCGGTGGCTGGTGCCCCACCCATCCGCTCGATTTTTCGCCGGTTTGGCCGAACGTCACCATCAGCCGCAGGCCCTCGGCTACCGGGTGCGCAAGGCGAGTATCGTGCTCCGGCCCGGACCGCGTTCTCCGGCTGGACCGGCCCACGGGGCTGAGCTGTCCGCAAGAGACACTGACACCGTTTCTCTCCGCGGACGACCGGATCGGAGAACCGGCCGGTGTGCTGCGGTGCCTGCTGCTGGATTGGGGAGAGCCGCGGTAGTCCTCACGCCGGGGGTTCGGCGCCGGCGTCCTGGAAGCCGGTGGCCAGTGCGCGGAGCGCGGCGTCGAGATAGACGGTGAGGTCGGCGTCGGCGCGGGCGGACCAGCGTTCGTAGGCGGCGCGGCACACCGCGAGTACCGAACGGCCCACTGCGAGCGCGTACAGGGAATCCGCGGGCCGGCCGGTGCGCCGGGCGACGTAGGTGCTCACTGCCCGTTCCCATGCGTCGTAGTGCACCGCGGCGCTGGCGCCGAGTTCGGCGACCGTGCTGATCAGGTTCATCCGCATGCGCAGCTCGGGGACGTCCTCGGCGCGGTAGTGGTTCGCGGCCAGCACGGCCTCGCGTACGGCGTCGAGCAGGGGCAGCTCGTCGGAGGTGTCGGCGAGAAGCTTCTCCAGTGCGGCGACCTCGGCGTCGAACTCGTTCCACAGGACGTCGGATTTGGTTTCGTAGTACCGGAAAAAGGTGCGGCGGCTGACGCCGGCGGCGGAGGCGATGTCGTCCACTGTGGTGGCGTGGAAACCGCGCTCGTGGAACAGCTGCAGGGCGATGACCTCCAGCGCGCGGGCACTCGTGCCGGGTGGCCGGCCGCGGCGGCCCGCGGCGGGGGTGCGTTCGGTCATGCGAGTGTCGTTCCGTCCCTGGGCCTTGTTTTCTGGCACGACGTGACGTTACTCTCCCTGTATTCGACACGCTGTGCCGAAATCCGCTACGTGTCAGAGGAGTCGCGATGAGCGAGCAAATCGCCGAGCCGTCCGAGCGTACCGAGCAGGCCGAGGATGCCGTGGTGGCCGAGGACCTGCTGGTCGAGGAGGTCTCGATCGACGGGATGTGCGGTGTCTACTGAGACCGCGGCGGCCGTCCGCCCGTTCGACCTGGACGCCGCTTGGTGCCTGGACGAACGGGTGGCCGTCCGGCCGGAGCGGTTCGGCGCGCTGCTGTACCACTTCGGCACCCGCCGGCTGTCCTTCCTGAAGAGCCCCGGCCTGCTGACCGTGGTGCGGTCGCTGGCCGAGCACCCGAGCGCGCGGGCCGCCTGTGCCGGCGCCGGGATCACCGCACCGGAACTGCCGCGCTACCGCGGCGCGCTGGCCGCGCTGGCCGCGTCGCGGATGATCCGGCCGAGGAGTGCCTGATGTCGCTTGTGGACGAATTCCAGTACGGGCTCGACGCCCCCATCTGCCTGACCTGGGAACTGACCTACGCCTGCAATCTGTCCTGTGTGCACTGCCTGTCCTCCTCGGGCCGGCGGGATCCGCGGGAGCTGAGCACCGCCGAGTGCAAGGCACTGATCGACGAGTTCCAGCGCATGCAGGTGTTCTACGTGAACATCGGCGGCGGCGAGCCCACCGTGCGCGCCGATTTCTGGGAGCTGGTCGACTACGCCACCGAGCACCAGGTCGGCGTCAAGTTCTCCACCAACGGGATCAAGATCACCGAGGAGGTCGCGCGGCGACTGGCCGCCAGTGATTACGTCGACGTCCAGATCTCGCTGGACGGGGCGACCGCGGAGGTCAACGACCACGTCCGCGGCCCGGGTTCGTACGCCACCGCGATCCGTGCGATGGAACGGCTTTCCGCCGCGGGCTTCGAGAATTTCAAGATCTCCGTGGTGGTCACGCGGCAGAACGTGGGCCAGCTCGACGCGTTCAAGGCGATCGCGGACCGCTATCGCGCGCAGCTGCGGATCACCCGGCTGCGCCCGTCCGGCCGTGGCGCGGACGTGTGGGACGAGTTGCACCCGACGGCCGCCCAGCAGCGGGAGCTCTACGACTGGCTGGTGGCCAACGGGGACAACGTGCTCACCGGCGATTCGTTCTTCCACCTCGCCGGTTACGGCGACGGCGGGCTGCCGGGCCTGAACCTGTGCGGTGCTGGGCGGGTGGTGTGCCTGGTCGATCCGGTCGGCGACGTCTACGCCTGCCCGTTCGCCATTCACGACACCTTCCTCGCCGGGAACATCCGGTCCGAGGGCGGATTCACCGGCGTGTGGCGGGAATCCGAGCTGTTCGCGCAGCTGCGCAACCCGCAGGGCGGTGGCGCCTGCACTTCGTGCTCGGCCTACGACGCCTGCCGGGGCGGGTGCATGGCCGCGAAGTTCTTCACCGGTCTCCCGCTGGACGGGCCGGACCCGGAATGCGTGCGTGGGCACGGGGAACTCGCGTTGGCCGGGGTCGCCGCGGGCAGTGCGCCGAAGCCGTCGCTGGACCATTCGCACCGCAAGCGTGCGCCGGTGCCGGTGACCATCGGGATGCGCCGCCCGCCGGACCGGGCGTGCGACGAGAACCCGCTCGCCGGGTTCACGCCGCCGGGGCGGTGACCGGTGTGCGGCTGGCGGATGCGACGTGGCCGTCCGTCGCCCAGCGTGCGGCGGACGGGGCGATCCTGGCCGTGCCGATCGGGGCGACCGAACAGCACGGCCCGCATCTGCCGCTGAGCACGGACACCGATCTGGCCGTCGCGTTGTGTGAACGGCTGGCCGCAATCCGGTCGGACGTGCTGGTGGCGCCGCCGGTGCCGTACGGCTCCAGCGGTGAGCATGCCGGGTTCGCCGGGACACTGTCGATCGGCCAGGCCGCGACGGAGCTGCTGGTGCTGGAACTCGGCCGTTCGGCGGGCGAGACGTTCCGGCACCTGCTGTTCGTTTCCGCGCACGGAGGCAACACCGGGCCGCTCGCGCGGGCGGTCGCGCGGCTGCGTGCGGAGTCTCGGGACGTCGAGGTGTATCAGCCGCGCTGGCAAGGGGATCCGCACGCCGGGCGGCCGGAAACCGCGATGCAGCTGGCGTTGCGGCCAGGTGTGGTCGAAATGGACTGTGCCGAGCCGGGGGATCGGCGGCCGCTCGGCGAGGTGCTGCCGTTGCTGCGCGAGGGAGGAGTGCGTGCGGTGAGCGACAACGGCGTGCTCGGCGATCCGACCGGGGCGAACGCGGCGGAGGGTGAGGAGCTGCTGACCGTGCTCACCGTGGCCTTGGTGTCCCAAGTGGACGGTTGGTGTCCGCGATGACCGCGCGGGTCGCGCTCATCACCGGTGCGGCGCGGGGGATCGGGGCCGCGACGGTGCTGCGGCTGGCCCGGCAGGGGTACGCCGTGCTCGCGGTGGATCGTGCCTCGGACGATCCGGCGCTGCCGTATCCGATGGGTGGCGCGGACGAGCTGGCCGCCGTGGTGCGTGCCGCGCGGGAACATTCGCCGGAGATCGGGGAATTCGTCGCGGACGTCCGGGACCCGGCGGCGGTCGCGGACGCGGTGGCCGAGGCGGAAAACCGGTGGGGCGGGCTGGATGTGGCGGTCGCCGCGGCCGGGGTGATCGCCGGTGGGGTGCCGTTGTGGGAGGTGCCGCCGGATCAGGAACGGGCGGTGCTGGAAGTGAATCTCAACGGCGTGCTGAACCTCGCCCGTGCCGCGGTGCCCGCTTTGCTGCGCAGGTCGCGTCCGAGATCGGGGCGGTTCCTCGCGATCGCTTCCGCGGCGGCCACCCGCGGGTTGCCGATGCTGGCCGCGTACTGCGCGGCGAAAGCGGGCGTCGCCGGGCTGATCCACGCACTCGGGGTGGAGCTGGGCGATTCCGGGGTGACTGCGAACGCGGTGAGCCCCGGTTCCACCGATACCCCGATTCTCGAGGAGAGCGCCCGGCTGTACGACTTGTCGGACGCAGCCGCGTTCGCCGCGCAACAGCCGATGCGGCGGGTGCTCGATCCAGACGAGGTCGCCGCGGTGCTGGAGTTCCTGGCGGGGCCGGGCAGCAGCGCGATGACCGGTGCCGTGGTGCCGGTCGACGGGGGGCTGGCGCTGTGAAACCACCACTGCCCCAGGGCTTTCGCATCCAGCTGGACCGCGAAACGCGGCAGCTGACCGAGATGCTCTGGTACGGCGGAGCCCCGGCCCGCGTTCTGCGGCTGACCGAAGCCGGTCGGCGGGCCTGGCAGGAACTCGCAGACGGCCCGGTGGCATCGCCCGCCGCGGGGGTGCTCGCCCGTCAGCTCACGGACGCCGGGCTCGCACACCCGGTCCCGCCGGAGCCTGGGGAGCCGGACGTCACCGTGGTGATTCCGGTGCACGACCGGGCCGTGCTCCTGGAACGTTGCCTCGCCGCGCTCGACGGACGGCACCCGGTGCTCGTCGTCGACGACGCCTCCGCCGACGCCGCGGAAGTGGCGGCCGTCGCGGCGAAGTACGGTGCGAAACTGGTGCGGCGTGACGTCAACGGTGGTCCCGGAGCCGCCCGAAACTCCGCGCTGGAGCACGTCGGCACCGAGCTGGTCGCTTTCCTGGACAGCGATTGCGTGCCCACCGAAGACTGGACCGGACGGCTTGCCGCCCACTTCGCCGACCCGATGGTCGCCGCCGTCGCGCCGCGCGTGCGTGCGCTCGCCGAAGGCACCTGGGCGGGCCGCTACACCCGGGCGGCAAGCAGCCTCGACCTCGGCGACCGTCCCGCCCGTGTGCTGCCTGGTGGCCGCACCTCCTACGTGCCGACCGCCGCGCTCGTTGCCCGCGTCTGCGCGCTGCGGTCCGTCGGGGCCTTCGACGAGCGGTTGCGGGTCGGGGAGGACGTCGACCTCGTCTGGCGTCTCCACGCTGCGGGGCATCGGATCCGGTACGCGCCGGACATCCACGTCGACCACCACGAACCGGCCACCTGGCGGGCGCTGCTCGGTCGTCGCGCCCGTTACGGCACGTCGGCCGCGCCGTTGTCCGTGCGTCACCCGAAATCGTTGGCGCCACTGGGATTGCACCCGTGGCCCACGCTCACCGTCGCGGCCTTGCTCGCCCGTCGTCCGCTGCTCGCCGCGTTGGCGTTCGGCGGGGCGGCGAGCAGCACGGCCCGGCTGCTCAAGGCGCACGACGTCCCCACCCGGGACGTGGCGCGCACGACGGCGACCGCCGTCGAACAGACCTGGCTCGGTTGCGGCCGGTACGGCACGCAGTACGCCGCGCCGTTGCTGGCCGCGTTGATGATCCCGGGCGGACGGCGGAAGTGGGGCCGTCGCGCGGCGCTCGCCTCGCTGCTGCTCGGCCCGCCGCTGACCGCGTGGGTCAAGACCCGGCCCGCGCTCGATCCGATCCGCTACACCGCCGCCGCGGTCGCGGACGACCTCGCCTACGGCGCCGGTGTCT
The DNA here is from genome assembly GCF_003600245.1 of Amycolatopsis panacis. NCBI lineage: Bacteria > Bacillati > Actinomycetota > Actinomycetes > Pseudonocardiales > Pseudonocardiaceae > Amycolatopsis > Amycolatopsis panacis. Next base: position 15,280 of record NZ_QZFV01000072.1, on the reverse strand, counting down.
GGTCCGGCTGCCTGACCCACCGCACCGCGACGCCGCTGCGCCCGGCGCTCGTCCGGCGTTCGCCGCGGTTCGATCCGAAGGGAAAACGATGAGCAACACCTGGTTCGAGTCCATCGCGGAGGCACAGCGCCGCGCGAAGAAACGTCTTCCCCGCTCGGTGTACTCCGCGCTGATCGCCGGCTCGGAGAAAGGCTTGACGCTCAACGACAATCTGGCCGCGTTCGACGAACTGCGCTACGCCCCTCGCACCGCGGGGCACGCGGCCGAACGCGCGCTGGGCACGCATGTGCTCGGCCGCGACATCGCGCTTCCGGTGCTGATCTCGCCGACCGGCGTCCAGGCCGTGCACCCCGATGGCGAGGTGGCGGTGGCGCGCGCCGCGGCTGCGCGGGGTACCTCGATGGGCCTGTCCTCCTTTGGCAGCAAGCCGATCGAGGAGGTCGTCGCGGCGAATCCGAACACCTACTTCCAGGTCTACTGGACCGGCAGCCGCGAGGACATCCTGCGGCGCCTGGAACGTGCCCGCACGGCCGGGGCCGTCGGGATCATCCTCACCCTCGACTGGTCGTTTTCCCACAGCCGGGACTGGGGCAGCCCGCACATCCCCGAACGGCTCAGTTTCCGCGAGCTGCTGCGGTTCGCCCCGGAGGGCGCGACGCACCCGCGGTGGCTGCTGGATTACGTCAAGACGCGCAGGCTGCCGGACCTGAGCGTGCCGAACATGGCGCAGCCGGGCGAGCCCGCGCCGACGTTCTTCGGCGCCTACGGGCAGTGGATGCAGACCCCGCCGCCCTCGTGGGAGGACGTGCGGTGGCTGCGCGCGCAGTGGGACGGGCCGTTCCTGCTCAAGGGCGTGATCCGGGTCGACGAGGCCCGCCGGGCGGTCGACGCCGGGGTCAGCGCGATCTCGGTGTCCAACCACGGCGGCAACAACCTGGACGGCACCCCGGCGACCATCCGCGCGCTGCCCGCGATCGCCGATGCCGTCGGCGACCAGGTGGAGGTCCTGCTCGACGGCGGGATCCGGCGCGGCAGCGACGTGGTGAAGGCCCTCGCACTCGGCGCCCGCGCGGTGCTGATCGGCCGCGCCTACCTGTGGGGCCTTGCCGCTGGTGGCCAGGCCGGCGTGGAGAACGTGCTCGACGTCCTGCGCAACGGCATCGACTCCACGCTGCTGGCGCTGGGCAAGCGCAGTGTGCACGAGCTGAGCCGGAACGATCTTGTTGTCCCCCAGGGGTTCGGCGTCGAGCTGGGGGATCAGGCGGTGGCTTCCTGAGCCCCCGCGCGGGGCTGGCCCAGCCGTGGCGGCGGAGGTAGGGTCGATTGTTCGGACGTCGGCGTCCGAAGGCGGGAGGAGCTGTGTCACTCGTGCGGCCGCCGGATCGGGACCCGCTGATGCGCACGCAGATCGCGGACTCGTGGCATCGGTCCCGGCTCTTCGGGGTGCCCCTCGATCTCGATCCCGGGGTGATCTCGGTGTCCGACGTGGATCCCCGCAGCCGTCTGATCGTGGCCGCACGGCCGGTGCTCGCCCGTCTCACCGAGCAGCTGGCGGGCACCCGGCTGTCGGTGCTGCCGGCCGACCTGCCGTTCGGCGGTTTACAAACAGTCAGGCCGGGGCCGCGAACTCGGAGCCGGGGTGCTCGACCTGTACACCCCAGACGAAGGCCGTCAACATCGCATTGTGAGGTAAACCCACGCCAAAATGCCTTATCCGACAAAGGAGTTCACCAGATGAAGACCAAAGCAGCGGTCGTCTACGAGGTCGGCAAGCCCATCGAGATCGTCGAGCTGGAACTCGACGGCCCGCAGCAGGGGGAGGTGCTGATCCGCTACACGCACGCCGGGCTGTGCCACTCCGATGTGCACATCGCGTACGGCGATCTCGAAGCCCGGCTGCCGATGGTGCTCGGGCACGAGGGCGCGGGCATCGTCGAGGACGTCGGTCCCGGCGTCACCCGGGTCAAGCCGGGGGACCACGTGGTGTGCTCGTTCATCCCGAACTGCGGCACCTGCCGGTGGTGCTCCACCGGGCAGCAGGCCATTTGCGACATGGGCGCCACGATCCTGGAGGGTTACCTGCCCGGCCCGCGATTCCCGTTCAGCGGCCCCGGCGCGGTTCGGGAGTACGGGGCGATGTGCATGCTCGGCACATTCAGCCGGTACTCGGTGATCCACCAGAACTCCGCCGTCAAGGTGGACGACGACCTGCCGCTGGACAAGGCGGTGCTGGTCGGCTGCGGGGTGCCCACCGGATGGGGTTCGGCGGTCAACGCCGCGGACGTGCAGCCCGGCGAGACCGTGATCGTGTCCGGTGTCGGCGGGATCGGCATCAACGCCGTACAGGGCGCGCGTTACGCCGGCGCGAAGAACGTGATCGCGCTGGACCCGCTGGAGAACAAGCGGGAGAAGGCGATGGAGCTGGGCGCCACGCACGCCGTGGCCACCCCGGAGGAGGCGATGGAGCTGGCGCAGTCGTTCACCAACGGCAACGGCGCGGACAAGACCATCGTCACCGCGGGCCTGGTCACCGAGGAGATCGTGACCGGCGCGTTCAACGCGACCGGCAAGGCCGGCACGGTCGTGCTGACCGGGCTCAACAAGCTCTCGGTGAACAACGTGACGCTGCCCGGGTCGATCCTCACCCTGTTCAAGAAGACGGTGAAGGGTTCGCTGTTCGGCGACTGCAACCCGACCGTGGACATCCCGAAGATCCTTGGGCTGTACCGCAACGGTGACCTGAAGCTGGACGAGATCATCACCCGCACCTACACCCTGGAGGAAGTCAACCAGGGTTACGACGATCTGCTCGAGGGCCGCAACGTGCGCGGGGTCCTCGTGCACGACGCGGCGTGAGCGGACTGCACGCGGTGGCGGGGCCGGTCGCGGTGCCCGGCCCCGCGTCCTTCGCGGGCGCGGTCGTCGGGCGGGGGCGGGAGATCGAGCTGCTGCTCGCCGGGCTCGACGCGGGTGCGCACGTCGTGCTCGAAGGGCCGCCGGGCACCGGGAAGACCACGCTGCTGCGGGCCATCGCGTCGGCGGGCGACGCCGAGTTCGTGTTCGTGGAAGGCAATGCCGAGCTGACCCCCGCGCGGCTGATCGGCCATTTCGACCCGTCGCAGGTGCTCGCGAAGGGGTATTCCGCGGAGACCTTTGTGGACGGTCCGCTGGCCGAAGCGCTGCGCTCGGGCGGATTGCTCTACGTGGAGGAGGTGAACCGGGTCCCGGAGGAGACGCTCAACGTGCTGATCACCGTGATGTCGGAGGGTGAGCTGCACGTGCCCCGGCTCGGCCGGGTGCCCGCCGCGCCGGGGTTCCGGCTGGTCGCCGCGATGAACCCGTTCGACGCGATCGGCACCGCGCGGATCTCGGCGGCGGTCTACGACCGGGTCTGCCGGATCGTCATGGGGTACCAGAGCGCCGGCGAGGAGGACGAGATCGTCGCGCGGCGCGGGGCGGAGGTGCCCGCGGCGTGGCGTGCGCAGGTCGTGGACCTGGTGCGCCGCACGCGTGCACACGACGATCTGCGCGTCGGCTCCTCGGTGCGCGGCGCGATCGACCTCGTGCGGGTCGCGGTGTCGCTGGCCAGGATCCGCGGTGCGTCGCCGACCGGATGGCAGACCGGCTTCGACGCCGCGCTGGTCGCGTTGTCCGGCCGGATCACCGTGCGGGAGGGCTGCGGGCGCACTCCCGAATCGGTGCTCGAAGAGCTGTACACCGCCGTTTTCGGCGCCAAACCCGAGTCGTCCGGTGGTGACGCGCCGGGGGAAGCCTGAGCCCGCCTCGGGCGGGCTCCGCAGCACGTCGCCGTCCAAGCCCAGGCCGTCGCAGCACTTCGCGGTCCGAACTGGCCAAGCAGCCACGGTTCGGCGAAGTCTCCCCCGAGGTGGGCGCGCTGGACGAAACCGCTTTCGACACCGTCCTCCGCGAAGATCCCGACCAGGCAGTGTCCTTACTGGTCGAAATGTCCTTGGCGACCGACGAAAAGCTCCGCGCCGCCGCACGTCGTCTGGCGACCCGCCTGGTGCTCGACCTCGCCCGCCGCGGCGCTGTCCGCAGCCGCGGCGTCGGCCGGTTGCGCCGAGTCAACGCCGAACAGGGCGGCGAACTCGACCTGGACGCTTCGTTGCCCGCGCTACTCGACGCCACTGTGGACAGACGTCCGCCGCGTATCGACGAGCTGATCGCCCGGCAGTGGGGACGCCCGGAAGTCGCGCTGTGCCTGCTGATCGACACCAGCGGCTCGATGACCGGCCGTCGCCTTGCCTCGGCCGCACTCACCGCCGCCGCCTGCGCTTGGCGGTCACCCGGCGAGCACGCGGTGGTCTCGTTCGCCCGCAAGGCCGAGGTCATCCGTCCACTGTGGTCTGTACGCAGCCGCGCGGACGTCGTCGATTCGGTCCTCGGCTTGCGTGGACACGGCGTCACCGCCCTCGCCACCGCCCTACGAGAGGCTTCCCGCCAGTTGGCCACCTCCCGCGCAGCGCGGCGGGTGGTCGTACTCCTCTCGGACTGCCGCGCCACCGACGACGAGGATCCCTTGCCAGCTGCGCGTTCTTGCGCGGAGCTGGTGATCCTGGCCCCGGCCGACGACTGCGCGGAGGCGGCTGGTTTCGCGCGGCGGACCGGTGCGCGGTGGCGTCCGTTGCCGGGGCCAGCGGCGGCGCCTGCGGCGTTGGCGGAGTTGCTTGACCGGTCGTGAGCGGGTGTCTGGCATCCTGGAGCCTCTTCGCCGTTTACCCAGCGACAGCCGGAAGGTCTTTTGCGACGGAAGTATCGAGGGATTCTCGATCGAGACCGCAGTAGCGCACCTGGTCTTCGCGTGTTCCGAAGCTGCGTGGTGAACTGGCTACCCGCCACTGGTGATCCGGTAGAGGTGGTGGTCCTTCTCGGCGTAGACCGTGAGGGGCTCGTTACCGGGGCGGGCGGTGGCATGCCAGGTCGTTCCGTCCGGGAGGCCGGGCGCGGTGGACGGGAGCCCGGTGATGCCGCCGCCGGTGATGGTCCCCGTGGCGTCGGCCAGCAGAATGCAGTCGGGGCTGGTGGCGTTGATGGTGGCCCAGCCGGTGATGAGGGCATCGCCGGTGACGCGGCCGGTGGTGACGGTGCCGTGGGTATCACCGGTGGCGTCGGGGCCGGGGAGGTCGGTGGCGTCGGCAGTCCGGAGGGAGTCGCCGAGTTCGTGGCCGTGGCAGCCGAGGGTGAATTCGGGGTCGAAGGGGTAGGCGCCGAGCGCACGGGCGGCTGGGATGACGTCGCGCTGGATGTGGAGTTGGTTGAGGACAGCAGGAGCGTCGACGCGCAAGGCGATCGCGGTGAGGGCGAGTGGGGCATAGCCGCGGCGGGCGTTGTCGGCCTTGGTGGCGCCGATGGCGTGGGTGGCCAGCGAGACGGCGACGACGGTGACGACCAGTGCCCGCAATGGCCATTGTGGACGGTAGAGGGTGATGAGGACGAGCAGGGCACTGGTGGCGAGCGCGGCGATGACGACGTATCGGCTGATGAGCCCGACGTTGCCGCCGGGGACCTGACTGCTGGTACGGCCGAGTCCGATGAGGACGGCGAGAGCCAGGCTGTAGCAACCGAGCCCGATCCATCCGGAGGCTTGCGGTTGCGCGTGCAGAGTGGTGGACAGCAAAGCCAGCAGCGCCAGGGTGATCGCTCCGGCGATGATCGCGGCGACGGCGAGGTCGCCGGACCACAGGCCACCGAGCGCGGCGAGGATGACGGACAGCCGTCCGTCGGGGTCGAACGCCGAGGTGGCCAGGGACTGCTGTCCGACCGGTTTGGTGAGCAGCCATCCGGCGATGACGACGGCACCGGCAGCAGCGAAACCGAGCGTCGCGGTGCGCTGGCCACGCAGCCGGAAAACGATTGCGACGACGAAAAGAACCGGTAGTCCGGCGCCGAAGCTGAGGCACGCCAACGCGGATGCGATCGCGGCTGTCCACACGCGACCCTGGTGTGCCCGGGATACCGCCAGCGAACTGAAGAACACCGCCGGGATCCAGCTGATCCCGTTGGTTCCCTGCAGCCAGATCTCGGCGGCGTGGGAGGTGAACAGCAGCCAGGAGAACCCGACGGTGAGTGCGAGTTTACCTTGCACTGGAAGGGACTTCGGCAGCATCGAGTGCAGGCAGGCGACGATACCGCCGACGAGGGCGACAGAGAGGACGGTCAGCATCCGGTTGTCGCCGCCGAACCAGGCCGCGTCGGCGTAGAACAGCAGCGACGGGAGGACGAACGGCTGATCCAGGTGGTAAGCGAACACCTGCCCGAACAGCAGGTTCCCTCCGTCGTCGGTGATTCTCGCCAGGACGTGCCAGTAGTCGAGCAGCACGTGGATCCGCGGCGCCCGCCACGCCGCCAGCAGCGCCAGCAGAGCCGGGATCGCTCCGGCCACCGCGAGGACCGCGGTGGTGCCGTGTCTGCCGGATCGGGCAGCGGTGGCGGGCACTGTCGCGAGCAAAGGGATCTCCCTGGCCGAGTCCGGGCGCCGTCCGCCCGGGGATGTCCCGGACGAGCTCGCCAGGGCTTCGAATCGGATTTTCTACCGTCCTTTTGTGCACTCGGCAAGCGTGATCTTCGCCTCACGCAAACGCTGTAACGCTGCTGTGTGGTTTCACCGATGCGATCTTCGCAAGCTCGGAAAGACGAGGCTTTCCGGGCGGACCGGTCGGTGCTCTTGTGGTGCCACGGCTGGGTTCGCGGAGCGCCACCGTGCTCCGTGTTCGGGTGGCGCGGGCGTGGGCCCGTGCCAGGGGAGGGACTGGCTGTGCGTCGGTTGTCGTGTGCTGTCCAGGCGAGCGGAGCGCTCCGGGCCGTGCTGGTGCTGGTGATCGCGGTACTGCTGGCCGGGGGAATGGAGGCGGTCGCGCCCCCGGCGCGGGCAGCCGAGCCGGAACGGGTTGCGCCCCATGATCTTCCGTTGTTGCCGTCGGTTCCGCTACGAGTTCCGCAATTGTCGAAGCCCTCGACGGCGGATTTCTCCGGGCAGTCGCGTTTGGATGGTGGGGCGGGGACGCATTTCGATCCGCGGCGCTCGAAGCCGGTGTCGTGGTCGATGTTCGCGACCGAGTATGAGAACCCGGACGGTACGCGGTCGGTGCGGCAGTCCAGTCAGCCGCTGAACGTGCAGGACGCCAAGGGTGTGTGGCAGCCGGTCGATACGACGTTGAAGGCCGACCCGGCGACCAAACGGTCCGACGCGGACCAGCATCCGTTGAGCCCGTCACTGGCGTCGAAGGCGGATGATCCCGCGGTGTTGCAGGTGGAGTCGGCTGGGCACACGGCGAGTCTCGCGCTGGATCAGGCCGCTCCCGCGCAGGGTGTGGTGAAGGGCGGCTCGGTGACCTATCCCGAGGTCGCTGCGGGCACGGATCTGGAGTACGAGGTCACCCCAGGCGCGGTGAAGGAGACCATCAAGCTCAAGCGCCCGCCCGCCGACGGCCGCTCTTCGTGGCGGTTCAAGCTCGACACCGGCGGATTGACGCCGAGGCTGGAGAAGAACGGCTCGGTCACGCTCGCGGACTCTTCCGGTGCCGCGAAGATCGTGCTGCCGCCGCTGGAGACGTGGGATTCGGCGGGCAAGGGTGAGACGGCTCCGGCGGTGACCGGTGGCACTTACGCGCTTGCGCGGACCGGCGGCGAGTGGTGGCTGACGGTCGCGGTCGACCCGGCCTGGTTGCGCGATCCCGCGCGGGTGTTCCCGGTGTCGGTCGACCCGACGTTCACTTTTGGTGTGACCGAGTCGCACTCCTACCGCTCCGACGGCACCGATTGCGACGCGTGTGGCCTGCGGATCGGTAACAGCCAGGCCAGGGGTGACACTTACAACCGCAGCGTGTTCCGCATGGATTATGCGCCGTTGTTCGGTAAGACCGTCGTCGGCGCGCGGATGGACCTGACCCGCAACACCAGCGTCGTGGGTTCGGTCAAGACCTGGAACGCGAACCTCTACCACGCCTCGGGATTCGACTTCAACGCCGTCGGCGGCTACATGACCAGCGCACTCGTCGGCGACGTCGGCAGTTTCGCCGGCGAGGGCCTCACGAGCTTCATCCGCGACCGCGTCAACGCCCGCGACGGCTCGGTGTTCTTCATGATGCTTGGCGCGGAGAACCCGGGCACCTGGACCTACAAGAACCTCAACGCCACCCTCACCGTCGACTCCGGCAGCCCCGCTCCCGCCACGACGTTGGTCGCCCCGGCGGACAACTCGGTCGTCACCACGCTGACCCCGACTCTGTCGGTCAAGCCGGTCACCGACCCGGACGGTGACGCGGTCAAGTACTGCTTCCGGGTCGCGACGGGTTCGGACGCGAAGTCCGGGGTGGTGGTCGAGTCCGGGTGCCTGCCTGACCCGTTCTGGACTGTGCCGGCGGGGGTGTTGCAGGACGGTGTCGCCTACACGTGGCAGGCGATGACGTTCAGTGGTGCCACCATGATCACCCCGACCTGGGTGGGGCATCTGAAGGTCGACCAGCGCATCGGTGACCATGGTCCGTCCCCGACCGACGACGCGGGCCCGGTGACGGTGAACCTGGCCAACGGCAACGCATCGCTGTCGCAGCAGACCCCGACGTTCACCACCGTGGGCGGCAACGCGGGGCTGAACTTCACGTTCAATTCCCAGCAGCGGGAAACCAAGGGCCTCAAGGCTTCCTACTTCGCCGATCTGTCGCATAACGGCTTGATCAGCGACGCCCAGCAGCCGGTGCTGGTGCGCACCGAACCGCAGGTCAACGTCGACTGGGGCACCGACTCGCCGTTCCCGCCCGCATTGCCCGCGGACTGGTTCGTCACCCGCTGGGAAGGCTTCTTCCAGGCACCGGTGGCGGGGACCTACCAGTTCGCCGGCGTACACGACAACAGCGCGGTCGTGTGGGTCAATGGCGCGAAGGTCTACGACGTCGGTGTCCCCAGCGACGTCAACTGGACCGAATCCACCAACGTCACCCTGACCGCGGGTCAGCGGGTGCCGATCAAGGTCGAGAACGCCGAAGCCACCGGCGCGGCGAAGATGCGGCTGTTCGTCCGTACCACCGACAACACCACCGTCGCGCCGCAGATCGTCCCGGCGGACTGGCTGTTCACCAACGACCTGCCCGCGCTTCCGCAAGGCTGGACGCTCTCGGCCGACCTGGACGGCGACGGCTCCAGCTACACCGAAGCCAAAGTCACCGACCAGAACATTGTGCTCACCGACGCCACCGGCGCCAAGCACACCTGGACCAAGAAGAGCACCGGCGGCTACACCCCGCCCGACAATGAAGACGGCGTCCTTGCGTTGGACACCGGCGGCCGCGTCACCCTCCACGACGGCGGCGACGTGTTCACCTTCCGCGCCGACGGCAAACTCGACACCCAAGCCTCGGCCGTCGATTCACGCAAACCCGCCGCACTGCAGAACATCTACACCGGCACCCCGGCACGGCTGACCCAGATCAAGGACCCGGTGTCCGGTCGTGCGCACACGCTGCACTACAACCGCGCCGGCGATGACTGCTACGGCGGCACCAGCGTGCCGGCCGGGGCGGACGCCGTGGCACCGTCGCAGATGCTCTGCCGAGTGTCCTATTGGGACGGAAGCCAGACGTTCCTCTGGTACGTCCAAGGCCGCATCGCCCGGATCGAAGACCCCGGGGCGGAGAACAACGACTACCTCTACGACGAAGGCGGCCGCGTCACCGCCATCCGCAGCCCGCTCGCCGCGGACTGGGTCGCCGCCGACCCCGCGAGCCGGAACCTGATCGACTACTACACCACCATCGGCTACGCCGACCAGAACGGCAAAACCCAGGCCACCAACGTCACCGAACCCGCCCCCGCACCCGGACAGCCGCGACCGAAGACGACCTACCGCTACGACCCCGCCAACCGCACCACCTACACCGACACTGCGGGCCTGAACCCGGCGGTCGGATTCTCCGGCAAGGTTACCTACGACGACGCCGACCGTACATTGTCCACAACGGACGCGGCAGGCAAGACGTCGCTGCAGGAATGGGGCCCCAATGACCTGCCACTGTCCACAACAGATCCCGCAGGCCGAAAGGCGACGACGGCTTACGACTACGCCGACCGGCCCACCGACTCCTACGGCCCCGCTCCCGCGGCGTGTTTCACCGGCCGGCAACCCAACGGTACCTGCGGGATGTCGCACGGCCACACCGGCTACGACGAGAACATCAACGGCCTGGCCGCGGCGTACTACGACAATCCGACCCTGTCCGGTGTGCCGAAAGTCTGGCGTACCGGGATCGGCCCGGCCGATGGCAGCGTCAAAAGCCCATGGGAGTACAGCAACGATGTCGTCCCCGGACTGAGCGCGGACTCGTTCTCGCTGCGGCTGACCGGCGACCTCGTTTTCCCCGCCGCCGGCGATTACAGGCTGCGCGCGAACGTCGACGACGGCATCCGCATGTGGATCGACGACCAGCTCGTCATGGACTACTGGCAGATCAGCAACCCCGCCTGGCGCGAAGCAACCGTCCACAGCGACGCCGCCGGCCAGGTCAAGAAAATCCGCATCGACTACTACGACAACGGCGGCTACGCCAAACTCGACCTCAACTGGATCGCACCCGGCAAAGCCGAAGAACTCGTACCGGGAACCGCACTGCGTCCCCGCTATGGCCTGAAAACCTCGACAACCGCGTTGGAATCGGACGGCGTCCCGGACAAGGTCGGCACTACCCGGTTCGACGAGAACGGCCTCGACCCCGTCTACGGCCTGGCCACCTCCGGCCAGGGCAATCCCGCCGCGCTGAAGATCAACGGCTCCGTCGCGCATGAGGCTCCTGGAACCGGCTACCTGCGCAAGACCGCCAAAACCATGGCCACCGGCGCGAAGACCGCCTACGCCTACTACGGCGACACCGAGGCTCGCGCCAACCCCTGCGTGCCGGACAGCACTCCGGTACACCAAGGCGGCCTGGCGAAACTCGTCACCTCGACCACCCCGGCGACCGGCCCGGCCCGAGTCGATGAGCAGGTCTACGACGCGACGGGCCGAGTGGTCGCCGAGGCCACCGGTGGTGGCTGGACCTGCACCACTTATGACAGCCGCGATCGGCCCGTCGAGGAGCGGGTCCCGGCGTCGGCCACGTCGCCGGCGCGGGTGGTCACGCACACCTACGCGGTCGGCGGTGATCCGCTTACCAGTTCGGTTGCCGATGACAAGGGCACCATCACCACCACCGTCGATCTGCTCGGCCGCGATGTCGCGTACACCGACGTCAACGGTGTCCGCACCGCGACCAGCTACGATCAGGCCGGACGCGTCGCATCGAGCACTGTCGCTCCGCCCCATGACGCTCCCCGCACACTGACCTCCACCTACGACGACGCCGGCCGCGTCCAGACTCAGAAGCTCGACGGCACCGTGCTCGCCACTGTTGCCTACGACACCGCCGGTGAACTCGCCTCGGTCAGCTATGCCAATGGCACCAGCCTCAGCGCGCTCGGCAAGGACAACGCCGCCCGGCCCCTGTCACTGGACTGGAAGACCAGCGACGACAAGCACGTCGTATCCCAGGTCGCCCGCACCGCGGCAGGCACAATCGTCGACGAGTCGCTCGGCGGCAACGACGCCCGCCCCAACGCCCCCAACTATGCCTACGACGGCGCGGGACGCCTCACCGAGGCCTACGCCACCGGCCACCACTACACCTACGACTACACCGCCACCGCGTCCGCGACCTGCCCCACCGGCACCCGAGCGAATGCCGGCCTCAACACCAACCGGATGCGCCTGCTCGACCAAACCACCTCCGGCACCGCGGAAACCCGCTACTGCTACGACGCCGCCGACCGGCTCCTGGCCACCGAAGGCGCCACCGCACTAACCGGATTCACCTACGACGCCGACGGCAACACCACCAGCTGGAAATCCGCCGACGGCGCCACCACCACCCTCACCTGGGACGGCTCCGACCGCAACACCGGCGCCCGCACCACCGGCCCGAACGCCACGCAGAACGCGGACGTCGCGTACACCCGCGACGCGACCAACCGCATTGTCCGTCGTGATCCTCGTGATTGCGACAACAACACCGTCGTTCGCTATGGCTTCACTGGTGATGGCGACACGCCTGATCTGACGCTGAGTGCGGACAACCGTCTCACGTCCTTGTCGCTCTCGCTTCCCGGCGGCGTGCTCTACACCAGCAAGCTCGGTAACGATGGGACTTTCGCTCCGAGCTTCGATCATCCCTCTGTCCGTGGTGATCTTGTTCTTTCCACTGATGTTGCGGGTCATCAGGTCGGTGATCTGCGATCTTACGATCCGTACGGTCAGCCGCTGGCTCCGTCAGGCTCGGTCGATCCGCAGCACGTGCCGGACAATTCGCCGGGTTCGATGGATTACGGCTGGCTGGGTCAGTTTCAGCGGCCGTTCGAGCATGCTGGTGCGTTGTCACTGGTGCAGATGGGAGCCCGGCCGTACAGCCCGTTGCTGGGGCGGTTCCTGTCGGTCGATCCGGTGGAGGGCGGTTCTGCCAACGATTACGACTACGTGGCCGGGGATCCCATCAATGCAACCGACCTCGACGGGCGGATGTGGGGGTGGCTCAGCGCCGCTGTCAACGCGGTGACGCACGTTGCGGAGGTTGTGTCGGAGTGGGTGCCTGGCCCGATCGGCGCCATCGCGAGCGGCGTTGCGGCAGTCGGCAACGCGGTCCAGGGAAACTGGGGACGCATGGCGATGTACGCCGCAGGTGCAGTCACCGCGGGGATTGCTACGGCCGCAGTAGGTATCTATAAGGCGGCGAAGTTCGTACGCGGAGTAGGGAACGTGCTCAAGGCCGCGAAGCGTACGCGCGGTCAGTTCTACAAGGGTGTCCACGCGACTTTCCGCCAGTCGAAGGTTGCTGGTCGGATTTGGGTAGGTTTCAGAGCCACGAAGACTGTGACGAAACGTGGTAGTGTGCGTTGGGTATCCAGAAGCAAGCATAGGCAGTACCGTTCCCCTGAGTTCAAGGGAAGGCGTGGTTGGCAGTCAAATTTTGAATCCGGACTGGCTGGCACCAAGTATCGCAACAATTATCATGTGAATCATCGGCGAGGTCGGTAGGGAAATGAAATCCGGTACAGAGAGTCTTCCGTTCGACGGTCGGATAGCGGCGGTTTTCTCGGGAGAATTATTTGCGGGTTATCTTGCCGTGACTGTTCCTGAGATTGTTGAGTCGAAGCCTCGTCCAGTGGTTTACGTCGACATGGTATTCGCGAGGATGGATGCGGAGGAGCCTTCAGGATGGCGCTACGAGGACCGATCTGATCCGGGCACGGTCAGCGCTCGCTCTGAACTCGAATCCGGCAGGCTTGAGTGGTATGGTGAGATTTTTGACCTGCGTTGGCTGGATGGTGATCAGGAAGTCGCGGTGCGCGGGCAAGTCTTCGACGAAGTTTGATCCACTGTCGTTGACTTTGAGTGGCGCCCTGTCGCTGGATTTGGAAGCAGGGATGGGTTGGCGATTGACCTCAGGGATTACGCGCGACAGGGGGATACGCTTGTCCAAGCGGATTGGGGCAACGGGGAAGAAGATTCGCGTTCGAGGCAAGGTTGGCGGCATTGTTTCGGCCAAGGGGAAGGACGTTTACCGCCTGGTAAACAAGGCATTGATTAAAGAAAATCTGCAACGAGCTGGCAGGTTTTAGGCAAACCTGTTCAGTCCGATCGGAAGGAAGAGTTCGAGTAATGGTCAATGCTCGTGGAGCTGGAAGCAAAATTCGGATCTACTGCCGTAGGTGTGGGTGAGTTTGGTGTCAGTCCTTTGTGGATCGTGTGGGTAGTGGTGGGCAGAGGCGGCTTCGGGTGAGCATGGCCAGGGTGATGAGTGCTTGTGGTGAGCGGAATCCGTAGGCCCGTCGGGTGAGGACCCTGAGGTGTGTGTTGGTGGATTCGCTGCGGGCGTTGGATAGTCCGTGGTCGAGGGTGTTGCGGATGAGTGACCGGTAGCGTTGGATGGCCTTGGCCAGCTTGACGAATTCGGGTATGCGGCAGCGTGCGGCCCAGGTGAGCCATCCGGCGAGCAGTGCCCGTCCGGTTTTGCCGCGTGCGGCGAATACAGCGCGGAGCTGCTCCTTGAGCAGGTAGGCGCGGTAGAGCCGGTTGTTGGTCTTCGCGATAGCCGCGAGCGTGGTGCGCTGTTCGCCGGTGAGGTCCTCGGGGTTCTTGAGAACGGCCCAGCGGGTTCGGTTGACATCGCTGGCCTGGCCGGTGTTTCCGTTCTCTCGCAGGGTGTTCCATAGTCCGCGGCGTACCTTGCCGACGGCGTTCGTGGCCCACTGGATCACGTGAAACGGGTCGAGGCATAGCACCACGTGAGGCGCCCTGATCTTCACCGGACCGTGGATCCACTCGGCGCCATCGGCCGGCACGTGGGTCAGTTCTTTCGTGCGTTGCTCGCCGAGGGCGTCGAAGAACTTGTCTATCGTGTCGGAGTTACGGCCCTCGGCCGCCTGCACCAGCCGGCCGGTGTCGTGATCGATCACGCAGGTGAGATACCGCTGACCTTTGCGGTAGGCGATTTCGTCGATCCCGATACGGCGCAGCCCCGCCAGCGGATCGGTCTGCCCGGCCCGCTCGGTCACGACTCGCTCCACGATGGCCTGCACCGCCCGCCGGGTGGTGCGCAGGAACTCCGCCACCACCGACGCCGCGGCGCGGGCGGTCCACCACGCAACGGTGTCCTCGAAGGCATAGGTATGGCGGGCTTTCGGGCGTGCCCACGGCACATGCGCGACGATGACCCCGTGCTCGGGACACGACACCCGGGTGACCTCGGCTTCCAGGCGCACCATGGTGGTGCCCCAGTCCAGGCTCCGCCACCGGCGCGCCTGCCCACGCCGGTCATAGCCCACGCACCGCCGTCGGCAACGTGAACACCGGCCACGCTGCCCGGCTCTCGGCCGGACATGCATGATCAGCTCCCACCGGCTGTCCTCCTCGGAGATCTCCTGATGAGTCGACTCGACCACCATGTCCTGGACCCCCAACAGGTCCCGTAATAGTCTCGTAGGGCGCACACCGTCCCGTCCATGATCGTTCCTAACCTTCGCAAGTCAGAAACGTAGACGCGGCACGGCGTGCGCCCTAATCGATCATGAAATCCCACCCACCCGTACGGCAGAAGAGCCCAAAATTTGCTGTATCTGCGTTTGATGAGTGAGCGTTATTCAAAACCCCAGGCTATTGAGAAGAAGAACAGTCCGCGCGTGGCGTCGTAGGCGTCGCGGTAGGTGGAGTAGGGGCGGCGGTAGTCGGTGTGAAGTTTTC
>NZ_QZFV01000071.1:0-90475 GCF_003600245.1 Amycolatopsis panacis | reverse complement strand
GGCCGCTTCCCTGATCCACCCCGGCCGCCGCGTCGTCGCCGTGATCGGGGCGGACCCGGCGAACGCCCTCGTAGGAAACGAAAACGGCCGGTTCAGGCCTTGTCGGCGGTGAACACCGTGTGCATGGCCTTTTCCGCGGTGAAGATCTGCGGGTTGACGAAACCGGCGTCGGTGAACATGCGTTCGTAGGTCTTGGTCGAGTGCGTCTCGCCTTCGTCGGTCATCACCAGCATGATCTGCGAGAACAGGTACGGCAGCGGCTTGTCCTCCGGGCGCTCGCCCTCGACGAACGTGTGCCCGGTGACCGCGATCCGCCCACCCGGCTTGAGCGCGTCGAACAGCCTGCGCAGCAGGTTCGTCGACGTGTCCGCCGAGAAATGGTGCAGCACGTTGGTGATCATCACGACGTCGTAGGGACCGCCGAGCGGGACGCTGAACATGTCGCCCGGGATTCCGCTGAACCGGTCGCTGATCCCGTTGCGCTCGTAGTTCTTCGCGGTGATTGGCAGCACGTTCGGCCAGTCCACGCCCCAGACCCGGGCCTTCGGCTCGGCCTTGGCCAGGTTGACGCCGTAGTAGCCGTGACTGCAGGCCACGTCGAGCACGTCGACGCTGTCGCGGTCCTTGGCCCAGGGCAGCAATTGTTCCGCCATCAGCTCGGCTGCACCATTGTTGAACCAGGTGGTGTTCTCCGCGAAGTCCTCCCAGTAGTCGAACTCCGGGGTCAGGGCGTGACTGTCCATCACGGCGCCGCCCTTGCGCACCGCCTCGGTGAGCCGCTTCTGCGCGTCCCATTCCCAGTCGCTCGCGCCCAGCTTCAACGACGGCCCGAAGAAGGTCGGGCTGGAGCTGAGCAGGAACTTGCCGCCGTCCACGGGCAACGCGTACTTCCCGTCGACCGTGCGCAGCAACCCGATGGCTGCCAACGAGTCCAGCGTGATGCGGAGTGCTCTGGCGTCCACCCCGAGCGCACGCGCCAGGCCGTCGGCGTCGACGGTACGGTCGCCGATACCGTCGAAGATGTTCAGCTCGATCGCGGTGCGCAGCAGTGCCGTTTTCACGTAGCCGCGCATGATTTCGTGCAGTTTCTTCGCGGTCACTGTGGTCGGTTCCGTCTCGGTCATGACCGTCCTCTCGTCGATCCCCTTGATCCCGCAAGCCATAGTGCTCAGAGCGGCTAGTGCAGCAATAGAGCGGAGGGCCACGGATGGACGGCTCCACGAGTCCGGGTCGAGCCTGCCTCGCCACGCTGGCGAAATCACCGACCCGGGACAAGAAGGAGCGGACATGCGGCTGTTGCTGGTCACCTGGAATGCGCCGGCTCACCTGTTCGCGATGGTGCCTCTCGGCTGGGCCGCGCAGGTGGCCGGGCACGAGGTTCGCGTCGCGGCTCCGCCCTCCTGTACCGAGGCGATCGGCCGTACCGGCCTGACCGCCGTACCCGTCGGCACGCAGCGTCCGGCCGCGCCGTCCGGACCTCCGCCCGGAGCGCCCAGCGGTCGCTGGCCGGTGGACTGGGCGGTGCATCCCGAACTGCTCGACGACGGCCGGCGCGAGCTGCTGCGTTCGCTGGCCGCCCGTCAGTTCGCCGCCGCCGAGCCGATGCTGGACGACTTGATCGAATTCGCACGCTGGTGGTCGCCGGATGCCGTGGTGTACGACCCGACCAGCCTGGCCGGTGAAGTCGCGGCCACCGTGCTCGGTGTGCCCGCCTTCGCCTGTTCCTGGGGTCGCGCGGCGGCCGTCCGGATCGAGCGGGGTCTGGGCTCCGAGCCGCTGCCCGGTTACGCGCGGCTGTTCGAACGGTTCGAGTGCCAGCCGCCGCAGGGACCCGCCGCCTGGTTCGACCCTTTCCCCGCGGGCTTATGGCTGGCCGAACCGGACTTGCCTCGGCAGGCGGTGCGTTTTGTGCCCGGAACGGGCGGTGACGCCGGTTTGCTGCCCGGCTGGCTGCGGGAACACTCGGCTCGGCCGAGGATCTGCGTCACCAGCGCGGAACCCGGTGGCCTGGTGCGGCCGGAAGCCGTGCGGGCGTTCTACCGGCACGCGCTCACCGTACTGTCCGATGTGGACGCTGAGGTCGTGGTACCCGCGGGTCCGGCGGCCCGCGCGCTGCTGGCCGAGATTCCGCACACCGCGCGGATCGTGGACCCGTTGGCCGCGCATCTGCTCGTCCCGGGCTGCCGGCTCACCGTGCATCAGGGCGACGGTCTGTCCACTTTGGCCGGTCTTGGTTCGGGGGTTCCCCAGTACATCCTGGCGCCACGCCCGGAACAGGCGCTGGTCGGGCACCAACTGCATCGAGCCGGTGCGGGCGGCTACCGGAGCCTGTCCGAACCCGTGGACGTTCCGGCCGAACGCGCGATGCTGGATGCCTTGCTGGCACCGGAAAGCGGGGGAGCGGCGGCTCGCAAGCTGCAGGAGGAAACGCTGGCGCTCCCGCTCCCGGCCGCCGTACTCAGCCGGATCGAGTCCGCCACCCGCTGAGCCTGCTCGCGCCCCGACCAAGGCTGTGAAGGGTCCCTTCACGGACTCAGAGTCCGTGAAGGGTCCCTTCACAGCCTCTCCGCGGTCCGTCGAGGCGCGCGCCACGGCCGCCGCCAGGAGTGGGGGTTCCCCTGGCGGCGGCCCGGACGAGATCCCCCGAGCCGGGGGACCTCCGCATCAGGCGGCCGCGGCCTGCCTGCGACGGCTTTCCACCTGTACAAGGAGCATCGACGGGATGAGCACGATCGCGGTGCACGCGACGATCCACCAGTGCGTGTAGCCGATCGCGTCGGCCGCACCCTCGTCCGTCTGCGGGCCCGAGGCCAGCTGGACGGCCACCAGCACCGTCATCAGCGCGGTCCCGAACGAGCCGCCGACCCGTTGCAGCACATTGAAGATCGGGGTCGCGTGCGGCACGTCCTCCTTGGCGATCATGGCCAGCCCCGCGGCCATCGCCGGCGTGGTGGTCATCCCGATCCCGATGCCTCGCACGATCTGCACCAGCGACAGCCACACGTAGCTGTCGTGCGGGGTGACCAGCGCGAGCGGGATGGTGCCGATGATGGTGACGATCAGGCCGGCGAAGATGACCCGGGCGCCGCCGATCTTGTCGGTCATCCTGCCCGCCAGCGGCAGCGCCAGCACGGTGCCGATCGCCGAGGGCGCGGTCAGCAGACCGGCGGTGACCAGATCCTCGTGCCGCACCTGGAGAAAGTAGATCGGCAGCACGATCATCGCGCCGAACAGCGCGATCCCCATGCAGAAGATCACGACCGCCGCCGAGGAGAAGGCCCGGTCCTTGAACAGCCGTAGGTTCAGCAGCGGATTCGCCGAGCGCACCGCATGCAGGGTGAACAGCGCCAGCAGCAGCGCCCCGGCCACGGCGGCGATCACCGCGATGGTTTCGGTGCGGCCACCGTTCTCCCCGATTCCGGCCACGCCGTAGGTCAGCAGCGGCAGGCCGGCCACCAGGATGATCAGGCCACGCACATCCAGCGCGGGCGCACCCTTCGGCGGGGCCTTCGGCAGCCAGCGCAGGCCGGCGAAGAAGCCGAGCGCGCCGAGCGGCACGGTGATCCAGAACAGCCACGGCCAGCCGAGGCCCTGGGTCAGCACGCTGCCCAGCGTGGTGCCCACCGCGGGCGCCAGGTAGATCGGCACGCTGACCGCGGTCAGCATCCGGCCGATCCGCTTCGGCCCGGCCGCGGTGACCAGCAGGATCTGCCCGGCCGGCACCAGCAGGCCGCCCGCGATCCCCTGCAGGACCCGGAAGATGATCAGCATTTCCACCGAGGCCGACAGCGCGCACAGCGCCGAGAACAGGGTGAACAGTGCCACGCTGCCCAGCCACAGCCGGGTCGCCCCGTAGCGCTTGGACGCCCACCCGCTGACCGGGACCGCGGTGGCCAGCGCCATCAGGTACCCGGTCGCCGTCCACTGCACCGTGCCCAGCGGGGCGCTCAGCTTCTGGCTGAGGGTGTCCAGGGCGACGTTGACGATGGTCGAGGTGAACATGGACGTGAACCCGCCGAGGATCAGGATCGACGCCAGTCCCCACAGTGCCGGGCTGATCCGGTTCTCGTCGGCGTCGACCGTGTCCGGTCTCGCGAGATTGTCCTTCATCGAGCTTCCTTGCGTGAGTCGTCGTGGTGGTGCGTTCCGTGTCCGCCCGGTGACCGAGCGTCGACTTAGCACCGCTAAGTCTTAGCGGTGCTAATATGGCCCCCGAGACACCGATACGTCAAGTCGGTGCACGCAACCCGAGGGGATGCCGTGCGGCTGAGTCCCGAAACCTTCGCGCGTGCCGCGCTGAAGCTGCTCAACAAATCCGGCCTGGAGGGGGTGAGCCTGCGCAAGCTCGGTGACGAGCTGGGCGTGCAGGGGCCCGCGCTGTACGCGCACTTCAAGAACAAGCAGGAGCTGCTCGACCTGATGGCCGAGATCATGCTCGACGAGGCGCTCGCCCCGCTGGACGCGATGACCGAGGTGGCCGACTGGCACTGGTGGCTGGCCGAACGGGCCAGGACCATCCGGCGCACCCTGTTGTCCTATCGGGACGGTGCGCTGCTGCACGCGGGATCCCGGCCGACCGCCGACGGCGCCGAAGCGATCCCGGCCCTGCTGCGGCCATTGCGGGAGGCGGGTTTCAGCGACAAGGAAGCACTCACCGTGATCATCACCATCAGCCGCTACACGCTGGGTTGCGTGATCGACGAGCAGCGGCCGGGCGACGACCCCGCCCCGCAGCCCGACCCGGGTGCCGACGACACCTTCGAGTTCGGGCTGCAGGCGCTGCTGTCCGGACTGGGGGCACGGCTGCCGGAGCGGGTACCCGACAGCGCTGGATAACTACCGGGAGGGTCAGCGGTCGGTGCGCGGGGTCGCCTTGATGAACTCGGCGAGCCTGCGCACCCCCTCGCGGATTTCCTCGGCGGTGAGCGGGCTGAAGCCGAGCCGGATGATGTGCTCGCCGCCGTCACCGACGTAGAACATGCTCATGGGTGCCCAGCCCACCCCGTGTTCGCGGGCCGAGCGGTCCAGTGCTTCGAGGCCGGCGACGAAGGGCACCTCGACGGAGAGGAAGAATCCGCCCCCCGGCACGTTCCAGCGCACGCCGTGCTCGGCGAACCGCTCCGGCGGGAAGTGTTCGGCGAGGCTGCTCAGCGTCACTTCCAGGTGCCGCACGTACAGGTCGGCCAGCTCCCGGTTCGCGGTGCGCAGGCTGAAATCCGCGTCCAGGAGCACGCCGCCGACCAGGGCTTGCGAGATGCCCGAGGTGCCGACGGTGAACATGCTCTTGACCTTGCCCAGTTCCTCCGCGAGCAGCTTGGCCGCACCGGGGCCGCCGGTTACTTCCTGGTCCGCGACCAGGTAGCCGACGCGTGCGCCGGGGAAGACGGTCTTGGCGAAGGAGCCGAGGTAGATCACCCGGTGCTGGGTGTCGAGCGCCTTGAGCGTCGGTACCTGCGCACCGTCCCGGCCGAACAAGCCGTACGGATTGTCCTCCAGCAGCAGCAAATCCTGCTCGGCGGCGACTTCCAGCAGCCGGTGCCGGGTGGCGATCGGCAGCGAGTGTCCCGACGGGTTGGAGAAGTCCGGGGTCACGTAGCAGGCCACCGGGCGCAGACCGGACTCGCGTACCTCGCGTGCCACCGTCGCGACCTGCTCGGGATCGATGCCCTCGGTGCCCTCCGGAACCGCGGCCATCGGGATGTCGAGCATCTTCGCGGCTCCCGCGATGCCGACGTAGCAAGGCGAAACGGTCAGCAGGACGTCGCTCGGCGAGGCGAACAGCCCGCGCAGCGCGATCATCATCGCTTCCTGGCAGCCGTGGGTCACCATGACCGCCTCCGGTGCGACGTGGATGTCCTCGTCCACCTCCAGTGTCCGCGTGATCATGTCCCGGATCAGGCCGTTGATCGGGCCGTATTGGAACAGCGCCTTCTTGATCCGTTCCTCGGGCATGCCCCGCTCACGCAGGTGCTCGACGAAGCGGTCCAGGTAGTGGTGCAGCTTGGCGATGTCGAAGAAGCCCTCATAGGGCCGGCCGGAGGCGAACGAGATCGCCTGCGGAGACCGGAAAGCCGTCTCGCTGAGCAACCGCATCGAGTCCATCCGCGGATCGGACACCCCCGTGTGCAGGCCGGCCAGTTCGAGCGTCACGGCCGAGCCGGTCGTCAGGTCTTCCTGAGCCTTCGTCATGGTCATCCAGCCTTCTGATGGGGGAGCGGCGACGGTGGCCACTGTGGACTGCCTGCCTCAAGAGGTGGTCTCGCCCGGTTCGAACGGCGAGTGCCCGGATCCGACCGACAATCGAGCCGTGCCAGTTACGGTCCCGGCATGACGGATATCCGGACTGACTTCTGCGTCGTCGGTGGCGGACCGGCCGGGCTGACCCTGGCGCTGCTGCTGGCCCGATCCGGCGCGCGGGTCGCCGTGGTTGAACGGTCCCGTTCCTTCGAACGGGAATATCGCGGCGAGATCCTGCAACCCGGTGGCCAGGCCCTGCTCGCCGAGCTGGGCGTGCTGGCGCCGGCCCGCGCGCACGGCGCGCACGAGCATCACCGATTCCTGTTGGAGGAAAACGGAAAAGTCCTGATCAACGGCGACTACCGGCGGCTGCCCGGCCCGTTCAACTGCCTGCTCAGCATCCCGCAACGGCACTTGCTGAGGGAACTGCTGGCGCAGTGTCACGAGTACGCGGGCTTCCAGTATTTGTCCGGCACGAAGGTCACCGCTCTGGTGGAGGACGGTGGCCGGGTTCAGGGCGTGGTGTGTGGCGACGACCAGGTGGTGCTCGCGCATTGCGTGATCGGGGCCGACGGCAGGTACTCGAAGGTGCGGCAGCTCGCCGGGATTCCCGCCGATCGGGTCGAGGGCTTCCGTCAGGACGTGTTGTGGTTCAAGCTGTCCGCCGACGGCGAGCTGCCGAGTGACGTGCGGGTGTTCCGGGCGGGAGGCAACCCGGTGCTGGCCTACACCTCGGTACGTGACCGCGTGCAGTTCGGCTGGACGTTGCCGCACAAGGGTTATCAACTGTTGGCGCAGCAGGGCCTCGCGCACATCAAGGAGCAGCTGCGTGCCGCGGTGCCCGGCTACGCGGACCGGATCGACGAGGAGATCACCAGCTTCAGGGACCTTTCCCTGCTGGACGTATTCTCCGGAGGCGCCCGGCAGTGGGTGCGCGACGGTCTGCTGCTGATCGGCGACAGCGCGCACACCCACGGCCCGATCGGCGCGCAGGGGATCAACCTGGCCATCCAGGACGCGGTGGCCGCGCACCCCCTGCTGCTGGAGTCGTTGCGTGCCAACGACTCCAGCGGCGCGATGCTCGGCCGGTTCGTGACCGTGCGCAAGCGGGACATCGACCGGATGAACCGGATCCAGGCCGTCCAGGGCAAGGCGATGCTCTCGGCCGGCCGGGTGTCCTCGGTGGTCCGGCCGAGGCTGGCGATCGTGGTCGCCCGCACCCCGCTCTACCGCGCGATGTTGCGGCAGATTGCGTTCGGCAACACCGGGATCCGGATCCGCACCGAGCTGTTCGCCCGCGGCTGACCGGCGATCAGCCCGGGATGGTCGTCTCGACCATGTGCAGGTAGGAGTTCACCGCGCTGACCCGGTCCACCCGCAGCCCGGCCTGTCCGATCAGCCCGAGCAGGCCGTCCTTGGTGTGCTTCTTGCCGCCCACGTTGAGCAGCAGCAACAGGTCCATCGCGGTCGCGAACTTCATCTCCGGCGTGCCGTCGACCAGGTTCTCGATGATCACCACGCGGGCGCCGGGCCGTCCGGCCGCCACCGCGTTGCGCAGCGCGAGGACGGTGCTTTCGTCGTCCCACTCCAGGATGTTCTTGAACAGGTAGACGTCGGCCTGCACCGGGATCTCCCGGCGGCAGTCGCCCGCCACCAGTTCGGCCCGGTCCGCCAGGGCGCCACCCGCGCGCAGCCGCTCGTCGGCGCCCGCCACCACCGCGGGCAGGTCGAACAACACCCCCTTCAGCTTCTCGTTGCGGGAGAGCAGAGTGGCCAGCACGGTGCCCTGTCCACCCGCGATGTCGGCCAGCCGCTCGGCCCCGGTCAGGTCGAGCCGGTCGGCGATGGCCAGGGCGGAAAGCTTGCTGGACTGGGTCATGGCCTTGTCGAACACCTCGGCCGACTCCGGCCACTGCTCGTGGAGATACTCGAAGAAGTCCTTGCCGTGCAAGTCGTCGAAGACGTTCTTGCCGGTGCGGACGGCCTGGTCCAGATGGGGCCACAGCTCCCAGGTCCACGGCTCGGTGCCCCACAGCAGGATGTGCTTGAGGCTGCGTGGCGCGTCCTCGCGCAGCAGCCGGGAGGCATCGGTGTGCACGAACTTGTCCGGCTCCGGTTCGGCGAATACCTCGAAACAGGTCAGCGACCGCATCAGGCGGCGCAGGGCGCCCGGGTCCGCGTGCACGGCCTTGGCCAGCTCGTCCACGGTGGCGGGCTGGTCATCGAGAACGTCGGCGAGGCCGAGCTTGGCGGCGGCGCGGACCGAGGCGGCGCACGCCGCGCTGAGCGCCAGCTCGCGGACCCGCATCACCGCCGCGGGAAGAACCGTACCTGTACCCGTCATGACTACTTACCTTTCTGCTGGGTTGGGTTGGGGGCAGGGCTGTGAAGGGACCCTTCACAGACTCTGCGTCCGTGAAGGGTCCCTTCACAGACTTCGCGGCGGTCGGAGCTAGGCGCCGTGCTCGGCGCGCAGCACGAACGGCGCGGGCTCCGCGGTCGCGTGTTTCATGGCCTCGCCGACCGGCTCGCGGAAGCCCTTGCCCGCGGTCGCCCGCTGGTGGTCCTCGGCGCTGTCCCATTCGGCGATCTCGGTGAACACCGCTTCATCCCGGGCCGACTGGTAGAGCCGGTGCGACCGGAAGCCCGGCTGCGCGGTCATGTGCGCGGTGATCTGGCCGAGCAGCCGCCGGAACTCGGCGGCGTCGCCGGTGACAGTGAACCGGTTGATGAAGGTGAACACGGTCGTACTCCTGTCCTATCGGTCTGTTTCCGTTGCACCATCGGTGTTTCTGGCATGTACCTGCTCGCGCAGCGCACGGCGTTGCAGCTTGCCGTTGGGGGAGCGGGGAATCCGGTCGGTCAGTTCGACGTGGCGCAGATGCGCGTAGTACGGCAGCCGTTCGGCGACGAACCCGGCGAGCTGCGCCGGAGTGAGCCCGGCGTCCTTGGGCACCACAAGCCCGTACGCGACCGATCCGCTGAATTCGTCGGGGTAGTCCAGTACCACGCAGTCGGCCACCTCGGGGTGACTCAGCACGACCCGCTCGATCTCCGTCGGCGACACGAGCCAGTTGTCGCACTTGAAGACGTCCTTGATCCGGTCGACCACGAACAGCACGCCCTCGTCGTCGACGTAGCCGACGTCCCCGGTGCTGAACCAGCCGTCGGGATCGACGTCCTCGCCCGGCTCGCGGCCGAGGTAGCCGAGCATCAGCTGCGGGCCACGAACCTGGATCTCGCCCTTTTCTCCCACCGGCAGTACCACGCGGGAGTCCACGTCGACGATCCGGCAGCCGGTGCCCGCCACCGGCCGCCCCGACGAGCCCGTTTTGGGGCAGGACAAGGAATCGAAATGCGTCGAGGGCGACGTCTCCTGAAGTCCGTACCCTTGGACGACCGGTACTCCGAATCGCCCGGTCAGCGCGCGGGTCGACGGCAGCGGCAGTGCCGAGCCGCCGCACAGGATGACCTGCAGTGCGTCCGCCGCCAGCGTGGACAGACGCGGGTGCACCGCCAGCCGGGACAGTCGCATGGGCAGGCTGTAGAAGTGCGTGGCCTTCTCCCGGCCGGCGGCGTCCACGGCCTCGGCCACGTCGTCGCCGACGTGCAGCACCAGCGTGGCGGCGAAGGTGACCGCCATCGTCAGGTGCATCAGGTGGAAGGTCGGCAGATAGTTGAACAGCACCGACGAAGGGGTGATCCCGTGCGCGTGCCCGGACTGGGCCGCGTTGACGGTGATGTTGCGGTGGCTGAGCCGGACCGCCTTGGCGGCTCCCGTGGTGCCGCTGGTGAATTGCAGGCAGGCCACGGAATTCTCGTCGCACGCGGTGGCGGGCAACACGCCGTCCGGCGCGGACGCGAGGACTTCGTCCAGGGTCGGCGGACCGGACGGTTCGGTCTGGTCGTCGCGGTGGGTCAGCACGATGTGCCGCAATTCGGGCAGCCGGTCCAGCACGGGCACCAGCCTGCGATGCACCTCCGGCGGCACGATCGCCGTGACCGCGCCCGAGGTGCCCAGCACGTGCACCAGTCCGTCCGCCAGCAGCAGCGGGTTGATCAGCGCGGGCACCGCCCCCGACCTGGCGATACCGAAGAACGACACGGCGAACGCCGGGTCGAGTACCCCCGCCAGCGCCACCACCTGCCCCGGTTCGGCCAGTTGCGCGTGGATGGCCCGCGCCAGACTGTCGGCGCGCTCATCGAGCGCCGCGTAGCTCAGTTCGCAGGCTGCCGCGCGAATCGCCACGTGCTCGGGTGCGCGTTCGGCGGCTGAACGCAGCAGGTCGTCGACCCTGGGGCCGCCGATGAACTCCGCGATCCCGGTCAACGGGTCGCCGGACACCGTGCTGTCCCGGGCGACGGTCGTCTCGGGCGTAGCCATTTATCCGTCCTCCGCTGGTTGGGTTTCAGTTCCTCGGCAGGTCGTCGCGGTACACCTGGCGCTCGCGCACCAGGAGCGCGCCGCCCTCGCGTACCAGCACGTCCACGCAGTCACAGCTGAGGTCGACCGCTGCCCTGCCACCCAGCGGCGTACCGATGATCACCGCGTAGCTCTTCGCCACGATGCTGCCGTCGGGCTGCGGATCGACCTGCACCATGCCCAGCCAATGCCGCCGCTGGATGCCCTGTTCCGTCAGGCGGGTAGCCGCTTCAAGCGCGCCGGCCTCGATGGCCGTCCGGCCGCGGGCGGGCTCGGGATGCGCGTTGGCGGCGAACACGCCGTCCTCAGTGAAGGTCTTGGCCCACTCCTGCACGCGGCCCTCGTCCAGATAGCGCATCTGGCGCCCGTAGAACTGCTGGACCTCCACGTACAGCGCGATGTCCTCGGCGCTGCCGACTGCCTGTACCGCCTGTGACATGACTGCTCCCTCGCTTGCTCGTGGTCGGCAACGATGGCACCGGGGCATCGAACGCCACTCAACTGACGACGCGCGGCACCGGCTCGAACCGGGCGCTGACCGGACTTGAGCCGCCGGGTACAGCCTGGTCCCGTTCACGACGGACGGGCTGGAGGGAAGGCCGATGAGTAGCACCGAGGAGCCGCGGGTCGCCTTGGTCACGGGAGCGACCAGCGGGATCGGTCTCGCCGTCACCAAGGCGCTGGCCGCCAGGGGACTGCGGGTGTTCATCTGTGCGCGCAACCGGGAGAACGTCGTCTCCACGGTGAAGGAGTTGCGGGCACAGGGTTTCGACGTGGACGGCCAGGCCGGTGACGTGCGGTCGGTGGCCGCCGTTCGCGAGGTGGTCGAGGCCGCGGTCAACCGGTTCGGCACGATCAGCGTGCTGGTCAACAACGCTGGCCGCAGTGGGGGCGGGATCACCGCGAAGATCACCGACGAGCTGTGGCACGACGTGATCGACACCAATCTCAACAGTGTCTTCACCGTCACCCGCGAGGTGCTGACCACCGGCGGGCTCGACGGGGCCGACGGCGGCCGGATCATCAACATCGCCTCGACCGGGGGCAAACAGGGCGTCCCGCTCGGCGCGCCCTACTCGGCGGCCAAGAGCGGGGTCATCGGCTTCACCAAGGCGCTGGGCAAGGAACTGGCCAAGACCGGGGTCACGGTGAACGCCGTTTGCCCCGGCTACGTCGAGACGCCGATGGCCGTCCGCATCCGGCAGGCGTATGCCAGCACTTGGGACACCACCGACGAAAACGTGCTGGCGCAGTTCAACGACAAGATCCCGCTCGGCCGCTACTGCACTCCGGAAGAGGTGGCGGGCATGGTCGACTACCTGGTCGCGGACACGGCCGCTTCGGTGACGGCGCAGGCGATCAACGTCTGCGGCGGCCTCGGCAACTACTGACCCCGCACGCTCACGGAAAGGCCCCGCACTCACGGAAAGGCACAGCCATGCCCGCCGCAGCGCAGCACCACACCGAACACCGGATCGACATCGACGCCCCCGCCGGCCTGGTGTACCGCATCATCGCGGACGCGACCGAGTGGCCGCGGCACTTCACCCCGACCGTCCACGTTGATCAGTCCGAACTGGACGGACAAACCGAACGCCTGCACATCTGGGCCAACGCCAACGGGCAGCTGAAGAACTGGACCTCGCTGCGGGAACTGGACGAGCGGGCCGGCCGGATCCGGTTCCGGCAGGAGGTGTCCGCGCCCCCGGTCGCCTCGATGGGCGGCGAGTGGATCGTGTCCGAGCGGTCCGCGGAGCGCGCCACGCTGGTGCTGACGCACGACTTCGCCGCGGTGGACGACGACCCCGCTGGAGTTGAGTGGATCACCAAGGCCACCAACGGCAACAGTGACACCGAACTGGCGAACATCAAGGCACTGGCGGAGCGCTGGGAGCGGATGGACCGGCTGGCTTTCGACTTCGAGGACTCCGTGCTGGTGCGGGCGCCCAGGGAACGGGCGTACCACTTCTTGGACCGCGTGGACCTGTGGCCGGATCGGCTGCCCCACGTCGCCAGGCTTCAGCTGCGCGAGGACGTGCCGGGTGTGCAGCATATGTCCATGGACACCAAGGCGAAGGACGGATCGACGCACACCACGGAATCGGTGCGAGTGTGCTTCCCCGAAGCCCGGATCGTCTACAAGCAACTCGTTCCGCCCGCGTTGCTGACCACCCACACCGGAGTGTGGACGTTCGAGGACACTGTGGACGGTGTTCTGGTGACTTCCGCGCACACGGTCGTCCTCAACGAGGCCAACATCGGCACAGTGCCCGGCCCGGCCGCCACTGTCGAGTCGACGCGGGACTTCGTCCGCAACGCGATCAGCGGCAACAGCCAGGCCACGCTGCGTCATGCCAAGGCGTTCGCCGAGGCGACCGATGCCTGAGGACGCCGGCGAAGATCCCGAAGTCCTCGTGGTCGGGGCCGGGCCGGTCGGGCTGACCGTCGCGCACGAGCTGGCCCGGAGAGGGGTGCGGGCACGGCTGGTGGACCGCAGCGCCGGCCCGGCCACGACGAGCCGTGCGCTCGCGACTCACGCCCGCACGTTGGAGATCTGGCACCAGATGGGGCTGCTCGGCGAGCTGCTGCCGCGGGGCAGGCGGGTCGAGCACTTCACGCTGCATCTGCAGGGTAAAACCCTGATGTGCTTCGACACCAATTATGACACCATGCCGACGCGGTTCCCGTTCAGCCTCATGGTGGACCAGGTCGTGACCGAGGAGGTGCTGCGCCGGCAGGTGCAGGCTCTCGGGGTCACGGTCGAGTGGGGCGTCGAGCTGACCTGGTTCGACCAGGAACCGGACGGGGTCCTGGCGGAACTGCGGCATGCGGACGGGACGGTCGAGCAGGTCACCGCGGCCTGGCTGGTCGGCGCGGATGGTGCCCGCAGCACCGTCCGCAAGCGGCTGAACCTGCGCCTGCAGGGAGACTCCACGCAGACCTGGCTCAACGCGGACGTGGTGCTCGACACGGATCTGGCCGGCGACAGCAATCACCTGCTGCACACCGGACGCGGCACACTGTTGCTGGTTCCCTTTCCGGAGCCGGGAAAGTGGCGGGTGGTCGACACCGAGGACACCGACCACGCCGACGACGCCCGGATCGTCCGAGCCAGGCTGGCCGACAAGCTCACCAGGGCACTCGGCCGCCCTGTCGAGGTGCCCGAGCCGAGCTGGATCTCGGTGTTCACCGTGCAGCAGCGGATGATCGACCGGATGCGGGCCGGCCGTTGCTTCGTTGCCGGTGACGCCGCCCATGTGCACAGCCCGGCGTCCGGGCAGGGCATGAACACCGGGATCCAGGACGCCTACAACCTGGCGTGGAAGCTGGCGGACGTGGTGCGCGGCCACGCCAAGGAGAGCCTGCTCGACAGCTATGGGGCCGAACGGGTGCCGATCGGCGAGACGTTG
The DNA here is from genome assembly GCF_003600245.1 of Amycolatopsis panacis. Classification (NCBI taxonomy): domain Bacteria; kingdom Bacillati; phylum Actinomycetota; class Actinomycetes; order Pseudonocardiales; family Pseudonocardiaceae; genus Amycolatopsis; species Amycolatopsis panacis. The sequence goes on along the minus strand of NZ_QZFV01000071.1, from coordinate 76,405 downwards.
TTGCGTACCACCAAGACCGCCACGGCGCTCGTGAGCCTGCGCAACACGGTCGCACCTTTGGTCATGGCGGCCGGAACCAGGCTGCTGGGGGCGCTCAAGCCGCTCAAGCGGCGGATCGAGCGCACCATGATCCGGGGCTTCTGCGGGCTGACCCTGAACTACGCCCACAGCCCGCTGAGCCTGGCCTGCGCAACCCCGGACGGCATCCAGCCGGGTCATCGGGTGGGTTGCTCGGTGGAGCGCGCCCGGACCTCACCGGGATGGCAAGGGCTGGTCACGGAACTGACCGACCCCAGGTGGACTTTGCTCGCCTTCGCCGATTCCCGGGAACAGCGGCAGCTCGCCGCGCAAGCCGAGCGGCGCTACGGCAAGGCCGTCTCGGTGCGGGTGGTGGCCGAGGCCGCCACGAGCAAGCGGGTTCTTGCCGACCCCGGCGATGACCTAGCACGAGATTTCGCTATGCGGGCAGGGTATTTCGTCCTGATCCGGCCGGACGGCTACCTGGCGGCGAAAGGACGGTTGAGCGAGGACCTGGACGGCGCATTCGCAGCCCTGGGACTCGCGCCGGCCGACGCCGGGGGAAACCCGGCCCACCACCTCGATTCCGGAGGACCGCGCATGCGCATCATCGACCTGTCCGCGACCGTGGACGCCGCCGACCGCTGGGAGGCCAACCCGGTCACCCACGAGGTGCTCACGGCCGCCGAAGGCGCGCAGCACATGGCGGAGGAGATGAAAGAGCACTTCGGGATCGACTTCGACCCCTCGGTGCTGCCCGGCGGGGAACTGCTCACGCTGGACACGCTGACGCTGACCACGCACACGGGCACGCACGTCGACGCCCCGTCGCATTACGGGACTCCCCGCGACGGCGTGGCCAGGAACATCGACCAGATGCCGCTCGAGTGGTTCCTGCGGCCGGGGGTGGTCCTCGACCTCACGGGCGAGCCGGTCGGCGCGGTCGGTGCGGACCGGCTGCGCAAGGAGTTCGAACGGATCGGCTATACCCCGAAACCGCTGGACATCGTGCTGCTCAACACCGGCGCCGACGCGCTTGCCGGGAGCCCGAAGTACTTCACCGACTTCACCGGGCTCGACGGGAAGGCCACCGAGCTGCTGCTCGATTTAGGGGTACGGGTCATCGGCACCGACGCGTTCAGCCTGGACGCCCCGTTCGGCCACATGATCGCCGAGTACCGGCGCACGGGGGACCGCGCCGTGCTGTGGCCCGCGCATTTCGCGGGCCGGGACCGGGAGTACTGCCAGATCGAGGGGTTGACCAACCTGGCCGCGCTGCCGTCACCGACCGGCTTCTCGGTGTCCTGCCTGCCGGTCAAAATCGCCGGCGCGGGCGCCGGCTGGACCCGGGCCGTCGCCCTGCTGGACTAGCCGGTAAGAAAGGTCTGTGAAGGGAACCTTCACGGACTCAGCGGCTGTGAAGGTTCCCTTCACAGCCCGCGGTGACCGGTGACGGGAGATACATGGCCGGCATCGGGCGACGCCCTTCCTTGGATGTACTCCTCTTGAGCGGGCCTCGGCTGCGGGGGTACCAATATCGTATGAGATTCAACCTGCTTGGTCCGATGGAAGTTCTGTGCGCCGACGGCACGGTGACGCCCAGCGCCGCGAAAATGCGCTGGATTCTCGCATTGCTCCTGTTGCACGGAAATCGAGTGGTCGATCAGGCTTCGATGATCGACGAATTGTGGGGAGATCACCCGCCGCGCAGTGCGGTGACCACCACGCAGACCTACGTTTACCAATTGCGCAAGAAGTACGACTACTATGCCCAGCGAGAGGGGAGAAAGAGTTTCATCGTCACCCGGGCGCCCGGTTATCTGCTGCATCTGGACGACGATCAGCTCGATGTCCGAAGATTCCAGAAACTCAGCGCCGAGGGCAGCGCCCTGTTCTCGGCGGGCCACGCCGAACGGGCGGCCGAGGTGCTCCGGCAGGCACTGCTGCTGTGGCGGGGACCGGCGCTGGCCGGCATCGCACCCGGCCGCTTGCTGCAGGCGCACGTCGCCTACCTGGAGGAGGCGCGGCTGCGCACCGTGCAGGTGCGCATCCTCGCCGACGCCGCGCTCGGGCGGCACCGGGATCTGATTCCGGAACTGCGGTCACTGGTGATCGAGCATCCGCTCGACGAATGGTTTCACCAGCAGCTGATCACGGCACTGGCCGAGGCGGGGCGCAGGGGAGACGCCCTGCACGCCTGCCGGGTCCTGCACCGCACCCTCGCCGACGAACTCGGCGTGGTGCCCTCCGAGCCGCTGCGCAAGCTCCAGCAGGACCTGCTGACCGGCCACGTCCGGCGGGCACCCGCGCATGTGTGACCCGCGGTGGAGCCGGAGACGGCGGCGGCCGCCTCCGGCTCCGGCCCTCACGCGGGGACCAGCGGCGCTGCGGTCTGCGCCTTGTTCACCGCGTCCAGCCGGGAAACCGCGTTCAGCTTCACGAAGATGTTGCGCAGGTGGCGCTTCACCGTCCCCTGGGTGATGGCCAGGCAATTCCCGATCTGTGCGTTGGTCATCCCGCGGGCGACCAGGGACATGATCTCGTGCTCGCGCCTGGACAGCGGAGTACGCAGGTTCGAGGACAGCGACCGGACGTCCCCACTCGGCACCGAGAGGAAGACACAGCGCTCGTCGCGGCTCACCTCGCGCACCACCGAGAGCAGGTACATGTCGGAGACGTTCTTGGGCAGGTAACCCCGGACCCCGATGCCCAGGAATTCCTGGATGAAACCGAACCTGTTCTCCTGGCTCAGGATGATGACAGGTTTCCCCGGAGCCGCCGCCGACAGTTCGAGCAGGCCGGATTCGACTTCGGGACCCCAGCCTTCGACTCCATAGAGAATCACGTCCACAATTCCCCTGGAGACACTGTCGAGTGCTTCGCCGATGGTCGCCACCGCGTCAATGGCGGCCAGATCGTCGGCGCCTTGAGTCAGGGAAAGCAGCCCGACGCGAAAAACAGAACTCTCCTCGACGATCAGAATTCTTATACTGTCATTTATCATGCTGTGATAACACTCCCCCACTGTGGTCGACCGTGTCGGCCGATACGGTCGTCGGTTCCTTCGTATAGTCCCCCGACTGCGATGGCATGAAAATGGGCGAAAGCGGCACCGGGCTCGCCTCCGGGAATGTGTGCAAAGTGGCCGGCCAGGCCGATCTCGGGAAGTCTGCTCAAACGAAGAACACCCTCAGGTGTCGCTGCCGGGCCGGCTCGCCACGCTCATGAAAGTCACTGGGACCCTCCCCCCATGGAATGCATAGCACCAAAGTACGATCCGACCAGCGAAACGTCAAGCCTTACGAGCTTGGCGCCAGTTTTTGGCGCGGACCCGAATCGGCATGCGGTGCCCGAATTAGTTGAGCTCTCACCTGGTCGGCGCCGCGATTCTGTGGACGTATCCACAATGGCTGAATTGGCTGGACCTCGATGGGTTACGGGATGGTGCGTGTCCGGATATTTCCCCGGATCGGACGACAATACCCGGGATGGTAAAAATCAGGTCAGCCCGGCATCGTGGATCAGAATGGCGACCTGCGTCCGATTGGTGGCCCCGGTCTTCGCCATCACCCGTCCTAAATGGACCTTCACGGTCGCCTCGCTCACGCCCAGGGCGCGGGCGATCTCCGCGTTGCTCGAACCCTGGCCGACGGCCACCGCGACCTCGCGTTCGCGGGGGGTGAGCGGCGCCAGCCTGGTGCGGGCCGCGACGGCCCCGCCGCCGGTGGCGAAATGGGCCGGCAGCCGCCGGGTGATCGCGGGGGACAGCATCGCCTCGCCGCCCCCGACTACGTGCACGGCCTTCACCAGCTCGCGCGGCGGGGTGTCCTTGATCAGGAAGCCGGTCGCCCCGTGGCGCAGCGCCGTGTGCACGTACTCGTCGAGGTCGAACGTGGTCAGCACGAGCACCGCGGGCGGGTCGGGTTCGGCGGTGACCAGGCGGGTCACCTCCAGCCCGTCGACCCCGGGCATCTGGATGTCGGTGAGCACCACGTCCGGATGATGCCGGTGCAGCAGGTCCAGCACCCCGGCGCCGTCCCCGGCCTGGGCGACCACCTCGATCCCGGGACCGGATTCCAGGATCAGCCGGACGCCGCTGCGCACCAGCGCCTCGTCGTCGATCAGCAGGACTTTCAGCACCCGGTGTCCTCTCCGCACGGGAAGACCGCCCGCACCCGGTAGCCGCCCGTCCCGTCCGGGCCGGCGCGCAGGGAACCACCGGCCAGCGTGACCCGTTCGCGCATGCCGATCACGCCGTAGCCCGCGCGACGAAGACGATCGCGACCGCGAGCGGCCACAGCGGTGGATGCTGAATGCCGTTCAGCCCGGAGTACACCAGGAGCCCGGCCACGGCGAGCGCGAGACCGAGGTCGATCAGGTGGTTCCGTACCTGCTCACCGTAAGGGCCGTCCGCGGAGCGGAACGCGGCCACCCCGGTGGGTGAAAGAATCGTGGCCATGGGAGAACTGGTGGCGGCGCTGGACGTCGGCGGGACGACGGTGAAGGCGGCACTGCTCGACGGTGCCCTGAACGTCCTCGCGACCCGGCGCGAACGCACCGCGCGCGGCGCGGACGGCACAGCGCTCGCCGAGCAGGTGGTGTCGGTGGTGGCCACGCTCGTGGCGGACGCAGGCACCGCGGCGCCGGACGCGGTCGGCGTGGTGGTGCCCGGGATCGTCGACGAGCAAGCGCGGGTGGCCCGGTTCTCGGCGAACCTGGACTGGCGCGACGTCCCCTTCGGTGAACTCCTGGAACGCCGCCTCGGCCGTCCAGTGGCATTCGGCCACGACGTGCGCGCCGGCGGGCTGGCCGAGTTCCGGACCGGCGCCGGACAGGGCTGCCGCGACGCGGCGTTCGTCGCGGTCGGCACGGGGATCGCCGCCGCGCTGCAGCTCGACGGCCGGATCTACCCCGGGCACGGGCTGGCCGGGGAAATCGGGCACATCGACGTCGGCCACTCCGGCCGGTGCGGCTGCGGCGCGATCGGCTGCCTCGAAGCGATCGCTTCGGCTTCGGCGATCGCCCGCCGCTACACCGAACGCACGGGCCGCCCCGCCGACGGCGCGCGCCCCGTGGTCGACGCCGCCCGCGAAGGCGACGAACTGGCCCAGGCCGTGGTGTCCGAAGCCCTCGAAGCGCTCGCACACGGCCTACGGACTTTGCTGACACTGCTGGCACCCGAGGCGATCGTGCTCGGCGGCGGCCTGTTCACCGCGACCGAGTACATGCTCGGCCCGATCCGCGAACTGCTCGGCTCGGCTCTGACTTTCCAGCGCATGCCGGACCTCCGCATCGCGAGACTGGGTGACGAGGCGGGGCGGCTCGGTGCGGGGTTGCTGGCGTTGGATGCGTTGCGTGGTTGTGGGTCTTGAAGGCTGTGAAGGGTCCCTTCACAGCCCTAGGGTCCGTGAAGGGACCCTTCACAGCCCCGCTGTTCTCGAGCCAACGCCCCGGTTCGGGTGCGGCAGGTGCCGCACCCGAACCGGGATGCGATGACCGGGCGGCACCAAAAAGGGCGGATGCGACGCCGTTGTCGCACCCGCCCGTCCGGCGGGGCGGGGGAGGCGCCGTTGCCTGCCCCGCCCCGGGTTCAGGAGATCGGCCGGTCGGTCGGCGCGATCGGGGCCGGGAGCACGCTCCGGCCGGTCAGGTAGGCGTCCACCCCGGCCGCGCAGGAGCGGCCCTCGGCGATCGCCCACACGATCAGGGACTGGCCGCGGCCCATGTCCCCGGCGACGAACACGTTGTCCAGGCTGGTGCGGAACTCCCGGTCGCGGGCGACGTTGCCGCGCTGGTCGAGGTCCACGCCTAGCTCGGTGAGCAGGCCTTCGCGCTCCGGGCCGACGAAGCCCATGGCCAGCAGCACCAGTTGGGCGGGCAGCTCCCGTTCGGTGCCCGGCACCGGTACGAACCGGCCGTCCTCGTTGCGCACTTCGACCAGGCTCAGCGCACGGACCCGGCCCTGCTCGTCGCCGAGGAACTCCTGGGTGTTGACAGAGTACAGCCGTTCGCCGCCCTCCTCGTGCGCGGAGGTGACCCGGTAGAGCATCGGGTAGGTCGGCCACGGGTGCGCGGCCGAGCGCGTCTCCGGCGGCTGCGGCATGATCTCCAGCTGCGTCACCGACTTCGCGCCCTGCCGATGTGAGGTGCCGACGCAGTCCGCGCCGGTGTCGCCGCCACCGATCACCACCACGTCGAGCCCGGCCGCGGAGTACGGCGAGGCCTCCAGCTCGCCGGACGCGACCCGGTTCGCCGGCGGCAGGAACTCCATCGCTTGGTGGATACCGTCCAGCTCCCGGCCGTCGATCGGCAGATCACGCCACGCGGTCGCGCCGCCGGCCAGGACCACCGCGTCGTGGTTCTCGCGAAGGTCCGTTGTGGACAGATCCACGCCGACGTGGGCCGACGTGCGGAATTCCGTGCCCTCCGCGCGCATCTGCTCGATCCGCCGGTCCAGCCGGAACTTCTCCATCTTGAACTCGGGGATCCCGTACCGCAGCAGCCCGCCGATCTTGTCGGCCCGTTCGTACACCACGACGCTGTGCCCGGCGCGGGTCAGCTGCTGCGCGGCGGCCAGCCCGGACGGGCCGGACCCGACCACGGCCACCTTCTTGCCGGTCCGTGCGAGCGGCACCTGCGGCTGCACCCAGCCTTCCGCGAAGGCACGGTCCACAATGGAGATCTCAACCCGCTTGATGGTCACCGCATCGTCGTTGATGCCGAGTACACAGGCGGTTTCACACGGTGCCGGACAGAGTGTGCCGGTGAACTCCGGGAAGTTGTTCGTCGCGTGCAGCCGCTCGATCGCGTCCTGCCAGTCCTCCCGCCATACCAGCGTGTTCCACTCCGGAATCAGGTTCCCGAGCGGACAACCCTGGTGACAGAACGGAATTCCGCAGTCCATGCACCTCCCGGCCTGCTTTTCCAGCCGGGTGGTGGCGAAGTCCTCGTAGACCTCGCGCCAGTCCATCAGCCGCAGATCCACCGGACGCCGCTTCGGCTCCTCGCGCGTGGTGGTCAGAAAGCCCTTGGGGTCAGCCATGAGCGGCCTCCGCTTCGCTAGCGTGGAAGTCTGTGAAGGGACCCTTCACGGCCCCAGCGTCCGTGAAGGGTCCCTTCACGGCAGGCGAGCCGTGTCGCTCAGCCATGAGCGGCCTCCATGATCGCCTCGTTCACATCACGGCCATCGCGTTCGGCCTGCACCTGAGCGGCCAGCACGCGCTTGTAGTCCTTGGGCATGACCTTCCCGAATCGGTCGACGGCCGCGTCCCAGTCCGCGAGCAGCTCGCGGGCGACGGCGGATTCCGTTTCGTTGTAGTGCTTTTCTATCGTCTCACGGAGGAAGTCGGCGTCCTCGGAGTCGAGCGGGTCCAGGTCCACCATCTCCGGGTTCACCCGGTGCGCCGGCAGGTCGAGCACGTACGCGACGCCGCCGGACATCCCGGCCGCGAAGTTGCGGCCGATCCCGCCGAGCACCACGACCCGGCCGCCGGTCATGTACTCGGCGCCGTGGTCGCCCACGCCCTCGACCACGGCCAGCGCACCCGAGTTCCGCACGCAGAACCGCTCGCCGACCTGTCCCCGAAGGAAGATCTCCCCGCCGGTCGCGCCGTAGCCGATGACGTTGCCCGCGATGATGTGGTTCTCCGCGGCCGCCACCACCGGCGATTCCTTCGGCGGGCGTACCACGATCCGGCCGCCGGACAAGCCCTTGCCGACGTAGTCGTTGCCGTCGCCGTGGAGCCGCAGGGTGATGCCCTTCGGCACGAACGCGCCGAACGACTGGCCCGCGGTGCCGGTGAAGGTGATGTCGATGGTGTCGTCGGGCAGCCCTTCACCGCCCCACTTCTTCGTCAGCTCCGAGCCGAGCATGGTGCCCACGGTCCGGTTGACGTTGCGCACCGGCAGTTCCAGCCGCACCTTGTCCCCGGCGGCCAGCGCGCCCTCGGCGAGCTGGATGAGGGTGTTGTCCAGCGCCTTGTCCAGCCCGTGATCCTGCTTCACCTGCTGGTGACGCGCGCCCGGCGGGGCCGTCGCGGGCACGTGGAAGATCGGCGACAGGTCCAGCCCGGCGGCCTTCCAGTGTGCCACGGCCTTGCGCTTGTCCAGCACCTCGGCGTGCCCGACCGCCTCCGCGATCGACCGGAAACCCAACTGTGCCAGGTATTCCCGGACCTCCTCGGCGATGAACCGGAAGAAGTTGACCACGTACTCGGCCTTGCCGCTGAACTTCTCCCGCAGCTTCGGGTTCTGGGTCGCGACGCCGACCGGACAGGTGTCCAGATGACACACCCGCATCATGATGCAGCCGGACACGACCAGCGGCGCGGTCGCGAACCCGAACTCCTCGGCTCCCAGCAGTGCCGCGATCACCACGTCGCGCCCGGTCTTGAGCTGCCCGTCGGCCTGCACGACGATCCGGTCGCGCAGGCGGTTGGCCAGCAAGGTCTGCTGCGTTTCGGCCAGCCCGAGTTCCCACGGGCCGCCCGCGTGCTTGATCGAGGACAACGGCGAGGCGCCCGTTCCGCCGTCGTGGCCGGAGATCAGTACCACGTCCGCGTGCGCCTTCGAGACCCCCGCGGCGACCGTGCCGACGCCGACCTCGGAGACGAGCTTCACGTGGATGCGCGCGTCCGGGTTGGCGTTCTTCAGGTCGTGGATCAGCTGCGCGAGGTCCTCGATGGAGTAGATGTCGTGGTGCGGCGGCGGCGAAATGAGGCCGACCCCCGGCGTGGAGTGCCGGGTCTTCGCGATCCACGGGTAGACCTTGCCGCCGGGCAGCTGCCCGCCTTCGCCGGGCTTGGCGCCCTGCGCCATCTTGATCTGGATGTCGTCGGCGTTGACCAGGTACTCGCTGGTCACCCCGAACCGGCCGCTCGCGACCTGCTTGACCGCGGAGCGGCGCTCGGGATCGTAGAGCCGCTCCGGGTCCTCGCCACCCTCGCCGGTGTTGGACTTGCCGCCGAGCCGGTTCATCGCGATGGCCAGGGTCTGGTGCATCTCCATGGAGATCGAGCCGTAGGAGATGGCGCCGGTGGCGAACCGCTTGACGATCTCGGAGACCGGTTCGACCTCCTCGATCGGCACCGGTGCCCGCTCGCCGAGCTTGAAGTCGAACAGCCCGCGCAGCGTCTGCAGCTTCTCGGACTGGTCGTCGACGGACTTGGTGTACTCCTTGAAGATCTCGTACTTCCCGCTGCGCGTGGAATGCTGCAGCTTGAACACCGTCTGCGGGTTGAACAGGTGCGGCTCGCCTTCGCGGCGCCACTGGTAGTCCGCGCCCGTCTCCAGCTCGCGGTGGTGCGCGCGGACGCCGTCGACCGGGAACGCCCGCAGGTGCCGCTGCGCGACCTCCTCGGCGAGGGTGTCGAAGCCGACGCCGCCGAGCCGGGAAGTGGTGCCGGTGAAACAGGTGTCGATCACCTCGGCACCGAGCCCGACCGCCTCGAAGATCTGCGCCCCGGTGTAGGAGGCCACAGTGGACACACCCATCTTCGACATGGTCTTGCGCACGCCCTTGCCGAGCGCCTTGATCAGGTTCGCGGTCGCCTGTTTCGGCGTCACCCCGGGGATCTGGCCGCGGTGCGCCATCTCCTCGACCGTCGCCATCGCGAGGTACGGGTTCACCGCGGCCACCCCGTACCCGATGAGCAGCGCGATGTGGTGCACCTCCCGGGCGTCGCCCGCCTCCACGATCAGGCCGACCTGCGTGCGGGTCTTTTCCCGGACCAGATGATGGTGCACCGCGCCGGTGAGCAGCAGCGACGGGATCGGCGCGTGGTCCTCGTCGACCCCGCGGTCGGACAGCACGATCAGCCGCGCGCCGTCCTCGATCGCCTCGGACACCTCGGTGCGGATCTCGTCCAGCCGCCGCAGCAGGGCCTCGCCGCCCCCGTGCACCTGGTACCGGCCCAGCACGGTGACCGCCTGGAACTCCGGCAGGTCGCCGTCGTCGTTGACGTGCACCAGCTTCGCCAGCTGATCGTTGTCCAGCACAGGGAACGGCAGCACGATCCGGCGGCATGAGGAGGCATCCGCGGCCAGCAGGTTCGGCTCCGCGCCGAGCTGGGTGCCCAGCGAGGTGACCAGTTCCTCGCGGATCGCGTCCAGGGGCGGGTTGGTCACCTGGGCGAACAGCTGGATGAAGTAGTCGAACAAGGGCCGTGCCCGCGACGAGATCGAGGCCAGCGGCGAATCGTTGCCCATCGAGCCGATCGGCTCCGCGCCGGTGCGGGCCATCGGTTCGAGAATGGTGTCGAGTTCTTCCTCGGTGTAGCCGAAGGACTGCTGCCTGCGGACGAGCGCTGCGTGCAGCGGCACCTCGCGGTCGCGTTCCGGCAGCTCTTCCAGCCGCAGGAGCCCGGCCTCGGCCCAGTCGTCATACGGGTGCGCGGTGGCCAGCTCGCCCTTGACCTCTTCGTCCTCGACGATCCGCCCCTGCGCTGTGTCGACCAGGAACATCCGGCCCGGTTCGAGCCGTCCCTTGCGGACGATCGAGGACTGGTCCAGCTCCAGCACGCCGACCTCGCTGGCGAGCACGACCAGCCCGTCGTCGGTCACCCAGTACCTGCCTGGCCGCAGGCCGTTGCGGTCGAGCACCGCGCCGATCTGCGTACCGTCGGTGAACGCGACCAGCGCCGGCCCGTCCCACGGCTCCATCAGCGTGGAGTGGAACTCGTAGAACGCCCGCCGCGCGGGGTCCATCTCCTGGTGGTTCTCCCAGGCCTCCGGGATCATCATCAGCACCGCGTGCGGCAATGACCGACCGCCGAGGTGCAGCATTTCGAGCACCTCGTCGAAGGAGGCGGAGTCGCTCGCGCCGCGGGTGATGATCGGGTAGAGACGCTTGAGGTCGCCCGGGATCAGGTCGGTCTCCAGCAGCGCTTCACGGGCGTCCATCCAGTTGCGGTTGCCCTTGAGCGTGTTGATCTCGCCGTTGTGCGCCACATACCGGTACGGGTGCGCGAGCGGCCAGGACGGGAAGGTGTTGGTGGAGAACCGCGAGTGCACCAGCCCGATCGCACTCGTCACGCGCTCGTCGGTCAGATCCCGGAAGAACCGTTCCACCTGCGGCTCGGTGAGCATTCCCTTGTAGACGATGGTGCGCGAGGACAGGCTCGGGAAGTACAGGTCGTCCTCGGCCAGCTCGTGCTCGGCGCGCTTGCGCACGCAGAAGGCGGCGCGCTCCAGCTCGAGACCCTCGCGGTTGTCCCGGCGCCCGGCCAGGAACAGCTGGGTGAAGTGCGGCATGGACTCGGCCGCGGTCGGCCCGCACTGCGAAGGATCCACCGGCAGCTCGCGCCAGCCGACCACGCGCATGTCCTCTTCGGCGGCGATCCGCTCAATGGTGGTCATCGCCCGGCTGCGGCGTTTCTCGTCCTGCGGCAGGAAGGCTGTGCCCACCGCGTACTCGCCCTCGGGCGGCAGCTCGAAGCCGGCCACCTCGCGGTAGAACGCGTCGGGCACCTGGATCAGCAGACCGGCCCCGTCCCCGGTGTCCGGTTCGGCGCCGCGTGCCCCGCGATGCTCCAGATTGCGCAGTGCTACCAGGGCTTTCGCCACGATCTGATGATCTCGGCGGCCGGTCAGGTCCGCGACGAACGCGACCCCGCAGGCGTCGTGCTCGGACGCGGGGTCGTACAGGCCACCAGTGGCCGGGATGCTGGAACTAGGGGTCACGGCTGGCCGCCTCCCAGGGCGTAGGCGCGTTCCTTCACTCCATCGGTGGGGTTCGTCACTGAACCGGTTAACGAAGTGGTTCGGAACCGCGATGGTCAGTCGAGAAGGGAAAACCCTCCGCCCGGGACGGGGCAGGAGAGTACGGCCGCACGGCAGTGGGCGGCAGTGGAGATACTGCACGTCGCTGTACAGGGCGTGGTGCGCACGTCGGCCGGCCTTGGTGGTGGGGGCCGTCCGGGCGTGGTGGTGCCGGTCCCCGGGTTCGCCGGGTCTTATGACGATAGTGTGAAATCGTCGTTATCGACATACGTCGTCGTGTCCACGTGGGAAATGCCACGGTTGTGTTGTCACCCGTCCGGGTACTCCCACCTGTCGGACCGGGTCTCCCGCCAGCCGGGAGAACCCGCGCTGACCTGCGGTTTTTCCTTCACCCATCCGGTGGATGCCGGCGCGGCCGACCTGATTGACTGCACCGGTGAGGCAGCGTGCGCATGACTGATCGTTATCTGTCGGTGGCGGCCGCCGGGCTGCACGAGATCGAGATCCGGCGTTCGCGGTTCCTGTGCGCACTCGCCCCGGTCGGGCAGGAAGCCGCCGCGCGCGAGGCGATCGCGGCCCGTCGCCGGGCAGAACCCACGGCGCGGCACCACTGTCACGCTTTCGTGCTCGGTCCGGACGGCCGTACTCAGCGTTCCAGCGACGACGGTGAGCCCGCGGGCACCGCCGGGGTGCCGATGCTCGAAGTGCTGCGCCGCCGTGGTGTCACCGACACGGTCGCGGTGGTGTCCCGCCACTTCGGCGGCGTACTGCTCGGCGCGGGCGGCTTGATTCGGGCCTACGGCCAGTCCGTGTCCGAAGCCCTGGACACGGTCGGCTTGGTGGAGTATCGGCGGCTGAGGCTGTTCGACATCGAGGTGGACTACACCCGTGCCGGCCGGCTGGAGAACGAGCTGCGCGCGTCCTCGTACTCGGTGCAGGAGACCCGGTTCGAGGCCTCGGCGCATTTCGAGGTCGGTGTGCTGCCCGGCGAGGAGCAGCGGTTCGCCGCCTGGCTGGCGGAGGCGACCGGCGGCAGCTCGGAAGCGGTGGCGCTGGGGGAGGACTGGGTCCGCGGTTAGCCGCGCTATGCCGCCGGGGTGCCTACCGGCTCCGTCGCCAGAGGCTGGGGGAGCACCAGGCTGCCACGCAAAGCGGCCACGCCGGCGGCGGAAACCCGGTCGCCACAGGCGTGCCCGGCCGGGGCCGGGCGATCAGGCCACGGTGGACCAGCGCGGGTGGTGGTCTGGTCGCAGCAGCTCACCGACCGCACAGAGCGTACTGAGCGCCCTGCGTGCCGCGGCTGCCGCAGTGTTCGGCAGTCAGGACCCGGCTGGGCGACGGATCGTGATCAGCGGTCACGGATCGGCCGGCGGGTCCCTTGCCGAGGCGTTGGCCCGCGCGGGTGCCGACGTCGTGGTGTCCGATGTCGACCCGGCTGCGCGTGACGCGGCGCAGCGGCTCGGCTACGGCTGGGTGTCGCCGGAAGAGGCCGTCACAGCGCCGGCCGACATCCTCGTACCGGCTGCGGTCGGCGGGATTTCGGCGCGGACACGGGGGTCGGCGCGCGGCTCGTCGTCGGACCGGCCAACAACCAGCTGGTTGACGACGAAACGGCGGACGCCCTCGCGGCGCGAGGCGTGGTGTGGGTGCCGGACTACGTGGCGAGCGCCGGGGGAGTCGTGTACGCGCTGGCCAGGGAGATCGACGGAGACGGCGGCGGCGCGGGTCGAGGGGATCGGTGACGTCGTGGCCCGGCTGCTCGCTGCTGCGCGAACGAACGGCCGGACCCCGCATGCCGAGGCGGGCGAGCTGGTCCGGCGACGGCTGGATGCCCACGTCCTGCGGCGTAGGCGGCGGGAATCTTGTTGAATGGTCCGGGTGGAGATCCGGACTGACCCTGCGACGTTGGCGCTCTACACGACCGACGCGTCGAACTACCGGCACGTGCCACTAGGCGTGGTGCTGCCCGAAACCGTCGACGACGTCATCGCGGCAGTGGCCGCCGCACGCGCCCGCGGCCTGCCGGTGGTCGCCCGTGGCGGCGGCACCAGCGTGGCCGGCAACTCGTGCGGTCCTGGCCTGGTCATCGACACCGCACGGCACGTGCACGGGGTCCAGTGGCTCGACCCGGCGGCGCGGCTCGCCCGGGTCGCGCCCGGCACCGTGCTCGACGATCTGCAGGCACTCGCCGTGCCGCACGGGCTGCGGTTCGGCCCCGATCCCTCCACGCACAGCCGGTGCACGATCGGCGGGATGATCGGCAACAACGCGTGCGGTTCGCACTCGGTCGCGTGGGGCCGCACCGCGGACGTGGTGCGTGAGCTGGACGTGCTGCTCTACGACGGGACCCGGTTCACCGCCGGTCCGGCCGATCCGTCCGAAGTGGACCGGCGGGCCGCGCTGCCGGGTACCGAGGGCCGGGTTTTCACGCAGCTGCGGTCACTCGTGCGGGACAATCTCGCGTTGCTGCGGACCGAACTGTCCACCTGGCCCCGCCGGGTTTCCGGGTACGGGCTGGAACACCTGTTGCCGGAGAACGGATTCGACCTTGCGAAAGCGCTGGTCGGTAGCGAAGGCACGTGTGTCACCGTGTTGTCGGCGACGGTCGCGCTCGCTGAGCTGCCGAAGCATCGGGTACTGGCGGTGCTCGGGTTCCCCTCCGACATTGATGCGGCCGACGCGGTTCCGGCGATCCTGCTGTGGTCACCGCTGACCGTGGAAGGTGTCGACGCGGAACTCGTCGGCCTGCTCGAACCAGGCCGGAACCGTGGTCTGCCGCCGGGCGGTGCCTGGCTTTTCGTGGAGTTGTCCGGGGATTCCGCAGCCGAAGCGGCGGCTCGGGCGAGGGAGCTGGCCGCTTCGCTCGGCGCCGCGCTGACCGGTTCGGTGGTACTCGACGATCCCGCCGCGCAACGCCGGCTGTGGCGCATCCGTGAGGAGGGCGCGGGCCTGGCCACCCGGCTGGCCGACGGTTCCGAGGCCTGGCCGGGATGGGAGGACGCCGCGGTGCCGCCCGAGCGGCTCGGGTCGTACCTGCGAGGGTTCAAGGATCTGATGCTTCGGCACGGGCGCCGCAGCGTCGTCTACGGCCACTACGGCGAGGGCTGCCTGCACTTGCGGCTCGACTTCGATCTGCTGTCCGCGGCGGGCAAAGCGCAATTCCGTGAATTCGTCGAGGAAGCCGCCGATCTGGTCGCCGCGCACGGTGGTTCGCTTTCCGGCGAGCACGGGGACGGGCAGGCGCGGTCGGCGTTGCTGTCGCGGATGTACAGCCCGGAGATGCTGGCGTTGTTCGCCCGGTTCAAGGGGATCTTCGATCCGGAGGGGCGGATGAACCCCGGCATCATCGTCGAGCCGCGGCCGGTGGACGCCGATCTTCGGGTGCGCCGTGCGCCGCTGGCGATCGAAGACGTCACGGTGCTCGGCTATCCGGAGGATCGCGGCAGCTTCGGGCAGGCGATGCGCCGTTGTGTCGGGGTCGGCAAATGCCGCAACACCAGTGGTGGCGGCGTGATGTGCCCGAGCTACCGGGCGACCCGCGAGGAGCAGCACTCCACCCGCGGCCGGGCGCACCTGCTCGCCGAGATGATCAACGGCGAGGTGATCAAGGACGGCTGGCGTTCGGCCGAGGTGGCCGAGGCGCTCGATTTGTGCTTGTCCTGCAAGGGATGTCTCTCCGACTGTCCGGTCGATGTGGACATGGCCACGTACAAGGCCGAGTTCCTGCACCAGCACTACCGGGGACGCCTGCGCCCGGCGTCGCACTATTCCATGGGTTGGCTGCCGCTGTGGTTGCGTGGCGCCGCGCTGGCGCCGCGCGTGGCGAACTTCTTCGCCCGCCGTCGCTGGGCGGCGGCTGTGGTGAAGTGGCTCGGCGGGATCGCGCCGGAACGCGCGTTGCCGGAGTTCGCCCCGGTGCCGTTCACCGTGGCACGGGCGGATCTCCGCCGATGGGCGAGTGGCGAGCGGCGGGTCGTGCTGTGGCCGGATTCTTTCAACAACTACCTCACCCCGGACGTGCTCGACGCCGCGGCCGAGGTGCTCACCGCCGCCGGATACGCCGTGGTGCTGCCGGATCGAGGAGTCTGCTGTGGACTGACCTGGATCTCCACCGGGCAACTGGCCACCGCCCGGCGCGTGCTGCGCCGGACGCTTGCCGTGCTGAAGCCGTATCTGGACGCCGGGTACCAGGTGGCCGGGCTGGAACCGAGCTGCACCGCGCTGTTCCGCGGCGACCTGCCCGCGCTGCTTCCGGGCGACGCGACCGCGGAGCTGCTGGCCACCCGCACCCGGACCTTCGCCGAACTGCTCGCCGACGCGCCCGAACCGCTGACCGCGAAGCTGGACGTCGAGACGATCACCCAGGTGCACTGCCATCAGCACGCCGTACTCGGCTTCGACGCGGACGAGGCCGCATTGTCCGCCGCGGGCGTCCGCAACACCACGCTGGACGCGGGATGCTGCGGGCTGGCCGGCAACTTCGGCTTCGAACGCGGGCACTACGAGGTTTCGCTGGCCTGCGCCGAAGACCGGCTGCTGCCCGCGCTGCGCGCGACGCCGGAGTCCACTGTGGTCCTTTCCGACGGATTCAGCTGCCGGACCCAGATCGGTCAGGAGGCCGGTCGCCCGGCCGTGCATCTGGCCCAGCTGCTCCGCCGGGCGCTGCGATAGCTGCTGGCCGTTCGCCGGAGTCCGGCGGGCAGTCTCGGCGAAGCCGGCCGGCTGCCATCATGGACGTAGCGGCACCCTGCGGGCGAGGCGGGCGATCTTGGAAACGGCTCCTCGGCGCCCCCGGCATGGGCCGGGAACGCCGAGGGCGGGGATCCGCCACAGCGGTGGGCGCTCGCCACGGACGGGCCGTGGCGGGGAATGGTGCGCGCACTGTGCGGCGGTGGGTGCCGGGGAGAAGGCGTACACACAACGGGGTTTGCGGTCTTGCGCGTACCCGGGGTGATTCAGCGGTAGGTCTTCGTCGAGGCGAGATTCGCCCCTACGGTGATCAGCAGGCCGATGATCGTGATGCTGCCGAGGACGATCAGCTGACCGTCCCAGCCGCCCGGCACCCAATCGAACGCACCCCAGAGCAGCGGCGAACCGGGGCTGATCAGCCCGTGGACGATCGCCTGCCCGGCGCCGACCAGTACCAGCAATCCGAGGCATTGCAGCAATGTCCAGCTACTCTTGCTCATGGTCTGCGTCCTTTCCCTCGGGGGTGCCAGTGCCCGGCTCACCCGGCCTTGACCTTCTTCTGGCCCATAATCCCGATTCCGGCGATCACCAGCCCGACGACGCCGAAGAAGCCGAGCACGATCAGCTCCCAGGTGCGCCCGCCGGGCACCCACGACATCGCTCCCCACAGCGGTTCGGTGTCGCTGTCGAAAAAGCTGCGGACGATCGCCTGCCCGGCGAGCCCGCCCGAGATCAGCCCGAGGGCTTCGAGTGCCGCATAACCGTTCTTGCCCATGTCCCGATTCCCCTTCTCGTTTTCGTTCTGTGCCCAGTGTGGTGCCGGCGGCGTCGCCGCACATCGACCCGGCGTCTCGACCCGGGTTCGACCGCGGGCGGTGCCGCGGTCCACCTCCGGTCGTACGGGTGCCGGACCGGGGTCCGCTGCGCCGCGGCGGCGGTTCGGTGATGATGTCCGGGTGAACGAGGAGGCGGTGCCCCGGCTCGGTCCGTGGCAGCAGTCGTGGCGGCTGGCCGCCGTGGTTGCGATCGGTGCGATGACCTGGCTCTACGTCGCCACGATGGCGGTAAGGGGGCAGGTGCCGCTCGGCGGGTCCTGGTACTACCACGGGGATCCGCTGGTGGCGCTCGGTTGCCTCGTCCTGACGCTGTGGCGTCGGCGGTTCCCGCTGACCGTCGCGATGCTGATCTCGATCGCCTCGACCGCATCCACCCTCGCCATCGGCTCGGCACTGCTGGTGCTCTGCTCGATCTCCACCCGTCGCCGTCCACTGGAGATCGGCGTCGTCGTGGTGGCCTACACCGCCGCGTCGAAGTTCTCCGTGACGTTCTTCCCGCCGGAGGTCGCGACGCCCGGAAACTGGGTCGAGCTGCTGATCCCGGCACTGACCGCCGGGATCGCGGTGGCCGTCGGGGTGGCGGTGGGTGCCCGCAGGGACGAGGTGTGGACCCTGCGCCAGCGTGCGGACAGCGCGGAGCGCGAGCAGGCGGCGCGGGCCGCGGAGGCGCGGGTGCTGGAACGCAACCGGATCGCCCGCGAGATGCACGACGTGCTCGCTCATCGGGTCTCGCTGGTGGCCATGCAGGCCGGCGTGCTCGGGCACCGCGACAACCTCACCGCCGAGGAGGTGAAGGTGCTGGCCCAGGGCATCGCGGATGGTTCACACCAGGCGCTGGAGGAGCTGCGGGACGTGCTCGGCGTGCTGCGCGCGGGACCCGAGCGGCCGGAGCCGCCGCAGCCCTCGATCGACCGGATCCCCGAGCTGGTGGCCGATGCCCGGGCGTCCGGCCTTGCCGTTACGCTCACCGACACCGTGGAAGGGACCCCGCCGGAACTGGCCGGGCGGACCGGATACCGGATCGTCCAAGAAGGACTGACCAATGCCGGCAAGCACGCGCCGGGCGCGCGGGTACGGGTGAGCGTGGAAGGCGTGGCCGGGGACGGATTGCGGGTGCAGGTCCGGGATTCCGGGGCGGCGACCGCGGGCATCCATGCGCCGTCGTCCGGATTCGGGCTGCTCGGCCTCGCCGAACGGGTCGGGCTCGCCGGCGGCGAACTGGACCATCACACGGTGCCCGGCGGCGGGTTCGTGCTGCGCGCCCAGCTGCCCTGGCCGGAGGGGAACAGGTGAACGTGGACGAAGTGCGGATCGTGCTGGTGGACGACGACCAGCTGGTGCGGATGGCCCTGCGGCTGGTCATCGAGGGGGAACCCGACCTGTCCGTGGTCGCCGAGGCGGCCGACGGCGAGGCCGCGCTCGGCGTGGTCGAGCAGCACCGCCCGGACGTGGTCCTGATGGACGTGCGGATGCCCGGCCGCGACGGGCTCAGCGCCACCCGCGAGATCCTGTCCTGGCCGGATCCGCCCCGGGTGCTCGTGCTGACCACCTTCGACTCCGACGAGCTGGTGCTCGGCGCACTGCGCGCCGGCGCGCTCGGCTTCGTGCTCAAGGACACCCCGCCGCCGCAGATCATCACCGCCGTGCGCACCGTCGCCGGCGGCAACCCGGCACTCTCCTCGGCCGCGACCGCCCGGGTGATCGCCGCGGCCACCGGCCCGCACTCCTCCGACGCCCGGCAGCAGTCCCGCACCGAGGCCCGCACCCGCCTGGCCACCCTCACCGAACGCGAACTCGACACCGCCCGCGCGATCGCCGACGGCCTCGGCAACCCGGACATCGCCACCCGGCTGCACATCAGCGTGGCCACGGTGAAGGCGCACACCGGAAGCCTGTTCGCCAAACTGGGGGTGGACAACCGCGTCCAGATCGCCCTCCTGGTCCGCGACGCGGAGGACTGAGCCGTGCTGGACAGCCGAATCCGATGTGGCCTGTCACTGGAGGACGGCAGGTAAGCGGATGACTACCTGCCGTGTTGTCCGGGACTTGCGCTGCGCGAGGCGGCGTTCGATGCCGATCGGATGGTGACGATGAGCTGGCAGATCGAAATCGACGGGCACGCCTGTATCGGTTCGGGGATGTGCGCCTCCCTGCTACCCGGGACCTTCCGCATGGACGGCGTCGTCGCCCGCCCGCGCACCGGCTCCGTCGACCCGGAGGAGACGGTGTTGGACGCCGCCGATTCGTGCCCGGCCATGGCGATCACGGGCACCGAGGGCACCGAGGTCCTCGGACCACGGCCCTGACTCCCGGGCACGACCCGACTCCTGGACCACGGACCTGAACCCCTGGGGCACGGACCTGGCCACCGACGCCTGGCTCCCGGACTGGGCACTGGTCTCCGCCCCTGGCTCCCGGCCTGACTCCCGTTGGTGGGCGGCTCATACTTGCCACGGCCGGTAAACCACTAGCGTTCCGTCCGGCACGGACGTCACGATGCCGCCCGTGACGATTCGACGGCAGAACCCGCTCGCACTCCATCCGACGCCCGGCTACCACCACGTGACCACGGTGTCCGGCCGCACGACCGTGCACCTGGCCGGGCAGTGCCCGCTCGACGCCGATGCGCGGGTGATCCCCGGCGACGTGGTCGCCCAGGTGGACCAGGTCGTCGCGAACACCACCACCGCGCTCGCCGCGGCCGGCGCCCGCCCGGAGGAGGTGGTGCGCACGGTGATCTACGCGGCGACAGCCGACCGCGAGGCGCTCGCCGCTGTCTGGGACCGGTTCACCACCTCCGGCCTCGCCGTGGCGTTCACCACGGCGAGCACGCTGGTGGGGGTGACTTGCCTGGGCTATCCGGGACAGCTGGTGGAACTGGACGTCACGGCGGCGATCGCTGCGTGACGCGTTGCCGCGAGGTGGACGGGCTCGCTGATGCCGGGTGGCGAGAGCCGAAGCGTGTTGTGGCCACGGTGGTCTTTCGCTGCCGAGCAGGTTGTGGGCTCGGGTATTGGCCAGTGGGAACACGACGTAGCACGAAAGCACCCACAGTGGCATCCGAAATCGGCTCAATTCGCCTGACCTCCCCGCCGGATGCGCGGCTGTGACGAGCGTGTCAGGCGGGTAGCCCCTGCATGGTGCTGTTCAAAGTCGCGGTGATGTAGTTGGTGCTTCCCGGGCCACACGAGATCAAGTCGTCACCGTCAGGACCGTGCTGGAGCAACGTCAGCACCCGCCCGTGGTCGATCGTGTCCACAGTGGTCAACGGATAGCTGGACGAACGCACGCCATTCGTACGGCCGGCCACGTAGAACTGGTGTACCGCGCTGCGGGGCGCGGCCATCAACACCCGTAGCTGCTCGGCGGTATCCGGCACGGTGTAATCGCTGGTCATGTCCAGGTCGTAGGACTCGGATGCGGTTCCTGCCCGGTATTCCGCCCGGCGGACCCGGATCTCGCTGATTCCGGCCGGGCGAACGTTCGGCAGGGTCTCCACGGTCGCTCGGCACAACCGGCCTGCCGGAATCCCGGCCAACGTCGCCTGATCATCATCCACTGTGATCAGTAAGGCGGACTGTCCAGTGAGGACAGCCAGTGAAGCCGACTTGCGTCCGTCGCGCCGACTGGAAATCCGGTAGCACTCCGCATCGGCAGTGGAGATACCCAACAGTACATCCCGGAAGTCTCCCGACAGCCGCTGCCGACGCAGGTCGTAGAAGCCGGGTTCAGCGAGTGTTTGCCGCATCAGTTCGTCGAACGAAGCGGCCGCGTCGGCTTCGAGCCACCATTCCACAATTCCCAGCACGGGGTGTGCGGGGCCGATTCGTTCCGCATTCCACGCCCAGGCGAGTGTCACCCGCGGCACCGTCACCGGTTGGTCGATCACCATGTCCGGCTAGGTGCCGATCACCGGTGGCACGGCCTTGCCGTCGTATCCGAACAGCGCGTTCGGGTCTGGCTCCAGCAAGTACGAAGCGGACTTCTTCTCCTTGTCCTCTTCCTTGTTGCCCTTGCTCCCGGCGGCGCCCATCGGCATGCCGTTCGCCCCCCGTGCACCGGACGCGCCTGTCCCGCTCCCGGCGCGCGTCATCGATTCTTCCGGTGCGCCGAGCCTGCCGCCTGAACCGGTCGACCGGCCCGCGCCGCCAAGACCACCCGAGCGCGGACCGTCACCCGTCGTTCCCCCACCAGCTCCTGGCCTTCCCGTGCCGGACACGCCGGGGGCGAAACCGCCGTCGAAGCCAGAATTTCCGCCAGGCCCGTTTCCCGGGCCGTGGAAGGATGATCCTCCGCCACCTGGGCCGACCCGGTTGAGCCGCGCCGGATCACCGCTCCACCCACCGACCGGATCAGTCGCCGAGGGAGGGGCGACGCTCGACCTGTGCGTGCCGTCGCCACCGTTTCCTTGCGCAGCAGGCAATTGAGCGTTTTCCATGGAACCGGTCCCGACGTTTCCCGGCTCGTACCGCGCCGGCGAGGAACCCGGCGAACTGTCCCGCCCCGAACCGTTCAGACCGCGCGAGTGCGGCTGGAATGCGGGGCGCCCGGCATCCGTGGCCTGCTGATTGCCAGTAGCAGAAGGGTTTCCCACGGAGAAGTCGCCCTCCGCCTCGGACATCCGGCCATACTCGGTGGGCATCGTCCGCGCGTGCCCATCGCTGGTGGAGGTGAAGCCTTGGTATATCTGCTTGTTCTGCTCGATTGCCGCGTTGTTCTTGTTGATTTGATCCTCGGTATCGGTATCCCACACCGTCAGGACGTCAACGGCGTCCCGCTCCGGCGGCGAGTCGGATACCTCCTGCATCGTGTCCCGGGTGGACAGAAATGCATGTGACTGATCCGTCAGCGTGTTCTGTCCGGTATTCAACGCTGTTGACGCCATGGTCGTTGCCTGCACCAGCGGTTGCAGTCCACCGCGGGCCGTGTCGCCGCTCTGCCCGGACCACGCGGCCTCCAGCCGGGTCACGATCGCTCGCGTGTCCGACTCGATCTCGTACTGCTCAAGCGCTTGGGACATGCTGACTTGCTGGGCTTCACCGAGGCTGCCCGGCCCCGCACCGTTCTTCACCCGTCGCACCAGTTCGCCGGGCATAATCAGGTTGCCCTCTTTCTGCTGCAACTGCATCCAGGCTCTGACCGCAGCAGCCGGGCCTCCGGACATCACGCGCCCCCCTTCAGTGTCGTGAGCGCCAGATTCGCGATCTTCCGCGCGTCGTCGCACGGGTCGGCCTTACCTACGGCAGAATTGGCGAATTGCACATCAGCTTCGAATGCCGCGTTGTCCGCGATTCCCACGGCGACACCGCACGTGCCTCGTGAGCGGTCGTCGCGGGGACTGTAGGCCACCACCGGATACCCTTGTACTGGTGCGAGAACTTTGAAAAATCCGCCCCGCCCCTGCGTCGCATACACGTCGGCCAGACCGCGCTTCCATGCATATACGAACTGGATCATCACCAGAGAACCACGATCAACATCGTGCCAGCCACATGCGTGGGCCACGCCGGTATCATCCGCAACTTGGTCACGCGTTGGGGTGTTCGTGAACAGTCCCTTGACCTGCGCATCGGTGAGCGCCTTGCAAGGGTCACCTTGGATTAGCGACGCGGGCAACGGATTCGCGACAGTAGGGACTGGAAGCCCACTGCTCGATGTTGCTGGGGCAGAGCTGGGGCCGGGTGTCGCCGTGCCCCCGGTAGTTCGCGAACACGCCGCGAGCATGGACATTAGGGCCAGCCCGGCAACGACCCCACGAAATCTCGACAGAGGGGGCATCAGAGGTGATCCCCGTCGCCCTTGAGGTTGACGGTCTGCGCGGCTTGCTCGTCGTTGGTCTCGTGTAGGCCCAGCGCTTTTTCGATTTTCGTGATGAAGACACCTACGAAATCGCGTTGGCGGGTGAGGGCGTCGCAGTAGGCGAGGCCGGACTTGTTGCTGGCTTCCGTGTTGCGTAGGGACGCTGGGTCGTTACCCGGAGACTGGATGGACCACATCGGCGCGGCCTTACCAATCTGGGCGGCGATCCGGTCCTGCAGCTTTTTGAGGTTGCTGAGTTCCGTGGACATGGCGTCCCGGTCGAGTGTGAATGCTCCGCCGGTCGGACCGCCGGAGGCGCCTCCGCCTCCTTCGCCGGCCACGACGAACGTCGGCGTGTTCCCCGTTTGCTCCTGCTCTGCCACTTGCTGCCTCCCCTGCCGCGCTGTGGGCACCTGACCCTCGTACCGATTGTAGCCAACCGGTAACAACCTGTTTCCGGAATACCGAAAATCGCTCCTGTGGGCGCCCACACCTGCCTTGAACTGGGCAGATAGGCTCGCGCCGCCGGTTGGCCGGCGATTTCCAATGGACGTTCGACGTCCGTCGGATGGACGTGCCACCGACGTTGAGCACCCCGTAGGGCTGGGCGTGGACGACGAGCATGGTGCATGGAAGACCTTTGGTGAGCGAGCATCTACGACAGCAGATGGGTCCGGCCACTGGCCAATGGCGCTACGAACTGGTCGCGGAAGACGAAGAACCGGCGGCCACGGTTGCCCGCGAGATCCGGGAAGAGAGTGGCCATCAGCGGCTCGGCGAGGCCGAACACCGGATCAGCTTCGGACAGGTGATCGCGGGCACCGAGGTGTGTCTGTGGCGCGCCGCCGAGAAGGTCGGCGAGCCGCCGGATACCGAGGAAGTCGGCCGGCTGGCATGAGTTCGCTCAGCCGGATCCTGGAACTGGTGCAGCGGCAAGAACTTCTCGGCGCGGGCGCGTTGGTGCCGCTGCTGTACTACGGTGCCTCACGCGGCACCAGCAATGCTGCCGGGAGGTCAAGCGCCCGAGCCCGCGTAGCTGCCGGTCGGACCTGAGCTGTGCGGCGAGTCGACGTGCATGGGCGAGAGCCGCATCACGGCCGTCCGCGCTGCGTAGGCGACAGCCCGGCCATCAAGTCCTTCTCCGTGATCCCCGGACCGTGACCCGGCCGGATGAACCACTCCGTGCCGAACGCCTGCTGGAAGATCTCGTCGGGCATGGCCAGGAAGAACGACTCCTCCGCGATCTGGCTGGCGTGGGCGCGCATGGCGGCTCGTTTCGCCGGCAGATACGACGTGACGTCGACCGCTGCGGTGATCTCCGCTTCCGGTTTGCCCATCGGCTGCTCGGCATCGGGGTCCGGGAGGTCCTCACGGGCGACCAGGCCCGTCTCGACGGCCTGCTCCAGGCCCCGGCGCAGCTGGTCGCGGTTGGTGGTCGCCTGGTAGACGCGCGGGGTGCCGGCCAGCTCGGTGGCCCGCATGCCCACCCGGTGCACCTGGATGTGGTCCGGGTGCCCGTAGTTTCCGAAATCGTCGTAGATGGTGCATACCTCGGCGGATTCCTCACCCAGGATCTCCGCCAGCCGGGCCGCGGCCTCCTCGACCGAGGCGGTCCAGAACGTGCCGGGTTCGTCGTTCGCCGGCTCGCCCATCATGCCGGAATCGCGGTAGCCCAGGAATTCCACCCGCGCCACGCCGAGGGCCTCCGCCGCCGCGTGGGTCTCCTGGACCCGGCGCTCCCGCAGCTGCTCGCCCTCGCCGAGGAAGCCTTCGGGGACCTCGCCCAGCTCGCCGCGGGTCGCCACGACGAGCACCACCCGGTGGCCTTCGTCGGCCGCCTTGCGCATCACACCGCCGGTGAGGATGCATTCGTCGTCAGGATGAGCGTGGAACGTCACCAATGTAGCCATGCCCTCGAACCTACCGCCGCCCCCTGACAAAAACCGCGCCTCACCGTCGCCAGAGGAAATAGTGCACGACGCCGCTGGGGCTCGGCACGCGTTCCGTGTGGAACCGGTCGGCCAGCTCGTCCGGGCTTTCCCACAGCTTCAGGCCGTGGCCGAGGTCGTACGGCGCGACCGCGATGTGCAGGTCGTCTACCAGGTCGGCGGCGAGGAACTCGCGGATCGTCGTCACTCCGCCGCCGAGCCGGACGTCCTGGCCCGCGGCGGCTTCCTTGGCGCGGGCCAGCGCTTCGTGCGGCGTCGTGTCGAGGAAGTGGAAGGTGGTTTCGCCCAGCGCGAACGAGGGTCGCACGTGGTGGGTGAGCACGAAGACGGGCGTGTGGAACGGCGGTTCGTCGCCCCACCAGCCCTGCCACTCGTGATCTGCCCACGGACCGCGGAACGGGCCGAACTTGTTGCGCCCCATGATCTCCGCGCCGATGTTCCGGTTCATCGCGCGGACCAGGTAGTCGTCGAGGCCACGGGTGCCGCCGTCGCCGCGGTACGCCCAGCCCGCGGCGGCCCCCGCCCAGCTCATCAGCTCGCCCGGGTCGACATGGCCGAACGGGCGCTCGAAGGTCTGGTCCTCGCCCGCGCCGATGCCGTCGCGGCTGATCGTGAAGCAGTGCACCCGGAGTCGCTGGTCCATCGTTGTCCTCCTCGGAAACGGCTGTTGTCACCTGCGGTCGGAACCCGGCGGCCGGACCGGACGGCCCGGCCGGAAGAATTTTGCCCCGCCGGTGTCCGATCCGCCCGGACGGCGCCGACCATCGGGTGCCACCACCGAGGGCGGCACCGGACGAGGAGGACAACCGTGCAGTATCTGATTCTGATGCAGGTCGACCCTACCGTGCTGAGCGAGCTGACCGACGCGCAGCAGAAGCACCTGGAGCAGGGGCATACCGCGTTCATGGCGGCGATCAAGAAGAGCGGCGAGTTCATCGCGACCCAGGCACTGGCCGAGCCCGCCCGGTCGAAGGTGCTGCGCGGGTCGGGCGGCGTGCCCGAGGTGACCGACGGGCCGTTCGCGGAGAGCAAGGAGTTCATGGGCGGCTTCTACCTGATCGAGGTCGAGGACGAGGCCCGCGCGTTGGAGCTGGCCAAGCAGATCCCGGATCTGGACACCCCCGGCCTCGCCCCTGGAACTGCGCCCGGTGGTCTTCGCCGATCTGGGCGAGCGGTGACCGGACGGGGCCGGTCGCGCGGGCGACCGGCCCCCGGCGTCAGCGTTCCTTGCGCACGAGGGCCAGCAGCTCCGGCCCGTGCGTGGCGAGCCTGCGCTGCGCGATCGCGCCCCACCACCAGGCCAGGCCGATCCCGGTGGCGATCCCGGCCGGTACCCCGAGCCACTGCAGCACCGGCAGGTGCGTGAACAGCCCGGCCAGGCACAAGGCGACCACCGGCAACGCGCCGACGAGGAGCAACAGCATCGTGGCGAACATCAGCAGCACACGTGCGCAGCCGGGCCTTCCGCCGGACGACCACGGGCTCCCGCTGCGCCGCTGATCGGGCAGCGGGAACGCGAGGAACACCGACTGCAGCATCAGCAATCCCGCGCCGGCTCCCAGCGTCGCGGGCAGCAACCCGAACAGCCACGGATACGCCGAGGTCCGTCCAAGCAGGCCGGGCAGCAGCGCGGTGAGCACCAGCCCGAGCGGAGCGACGAGAAGCAGCCACGCGAGCTGACGGCCGCGTACGTCGGCGCGCTCAGCACCGGGTACGACGAGCGTGTGCCACAGCGCGCTGCCGTCCATTCCGTACAGATTGCCCGACTGCAAGCAGGCGAAGAGCACAACGACAACGCCGAAGTACGGCAGCAGCAACGAGTGCCCGCCGGACAACGCGGGTACGACGGTGACGACGACCCCGATCAGCAAAGTCGACAGCAGCGCGACCCGGCGCCGCGCGTCACGCCACCAAGTGTGCAGCTCCTTACGAGCCACAGCGCCCACCGGAGTCAGTGGCAGCAGGCCACGCCGTACACGCCTGCCCTCGGCCTTCGCGCGCGTACGTGAAGCACCTTGAAACGACGGCGTGGTCACCTGTCGCGCCAGCAGTGCGCCCCATGCAGCGATCAAGACCGCCAGGAGCCCGACCATCGCCGCGAAGAGCCCGCCGACAGTGCCCCATGCACCTTCGCCGGCCGCGTGCACGGCGACAGTGCCCCAGCCCGACGGCAGTATGTGCATCACGTTCACGAAGCCGGGCACCTGCCCGTTGACGATCGCCGGGCCGATCTTGTTCACCGCGTAGTTCACGCCCACCCCGGACAACCCGGTGAGCGCGACCAGGACGATGCCCAGCTCCTTGCCCTTGCGCGAGGTCAGCAGCGCGCCGAGAGCGGCGATCACCACCCGGTAGAGCAGCACCACGAAAGCCAGCTGCAGCACCGTGAACACCAGCCCGACGAACACCGCGCCGACGCCGAGACGGACGCCGTACGCGATCAGCCCGGCGAACGCCAGGAAACTGACCAGCGCCGTGACCCCGACGAAGCTCGCCGCCAGCAGCCCGACCGCGAGCCGTCGCCGGGGGATCGGCAGCAGCGAGAAGTGCTCCGGCCGCAGTGTGTCGTCACCACCGCCGGTGGCGATCGGCGCCAGGATCCAGCCCGCCGCCCACACCGCGTACACCGAGGTGAGCAGGTCGACGGTGATCCGCGCCTGCGGTACCGGGAACACCGCGATGCCGATCGTGAGCGCGGCGGCGAGCAGGCCGAACACCCCGCCGACGATCATGCCCGCGATCTGCCGTCCCCGCAGGGAATTGCGTAGTACGCGAAGTTTCAGTCGGACGAGGACGCCAACCACGACAACCCCTCCGCTCCGCCGGTACGCCCGCCCACGATGTGCACGAACGCGTCCTCCAGGCTGCCCTCGCCGCGCACCTCGGCCACCGCGCCCGCGGCCACCACCCGGCCGCGGGTGATCACCGCGACGTGACTGCACAGCTGCTCGACCAGCGCCATCACGTGACTGGACAACACGACCGCGCCGCCGGAGGCGACGAACCGCTGCAGGATCGTGCGGATGGTCGAGGCGGACACCGGATCCACCGCTTCGAACGGCTCGTCCAGCACCAGCAGCCGGGGCGCGTGCAGCAACGCCATCGCGAGCCCGATCTTCTTGCGCATGCCCGCGGAGTAGTCGATCACGAGCGTGGCCTCGGCACCGGTCAGCTCCAGCACGCCGAGCAGCTCCTGCGCGCGCTCGGCGACGGTGTCCGGCGCCATACCGCGCAGCTGTCCCATGTAGGTCAGCAGTTCCCGGCCGGTCAGGCGTTCCGGAATGGACAGTCCGTCCGGAAGGACCCCGATCAGGCTTTTCGCCCGTTCCGGTTCGCGCCAGACGTCCACTCCGAACACCCGCGCCTGCCCGGCATCCGGGCGCAGCAGCCCGACCGCCATGGACAGTGCGGTCGTCTTGCCCGCGCCGTTCGGCCCGACCAGGCCGAAGAACGATCCGCGCGGCACCTCCAGCCGGACCTCGTCCACCGCGACGGTGGTGCCGAACCGTTTGGTGAGCCCGTAGAGCCCCATTGCCGCGTCGTCCGCCATCGGCTCCCCCTTTCCGTGGTCCTGCCAGACCCTACGCGCAGGCGCGGGGCGATCGGGGCAGGACAACACGGGGCAGCGGGTCAGCCGCAGTCGATCTTGGGCTGCGGGTTGTAGTGGACCGTGCGCGTGTGCCGGGAGACCTCACGGCCGGTGCCGACGTCGCGCAGCACGCGGGTGTCGCTGGTGGTGAACCCCTCGGCGCCGGCGGACGCGTGGCAGTTCTCCGCGGGGCCGGGTTTCGTCGGCGGGGGCGTCGGGTTCGCGCGCTCCCCGGGCACCGATTCCACGGTGTAACGCTTGGTGCCCCACAGTTTCACGGTGATCGACGACGGTGTCCAGATCGTCTGGATCGCGATGCCGGTGTCCGAGTCGTTCGTGAACTTCAGGTCGATCACGCTGGCGCCGCTGGGATTCTGGAACACGGTCGCCTCGCGCGCGGCCGGGTAGCGGCTGATGTAGTAGCTGTGCTCCTTGTGCCCGGCGTCCTTCATTCCGGCGAAGTAACTCGCGTTGTACAGCGTGGTCGCGAACTGCGAGATGCCGCCGCCGACTTCCCGGCCCGGGGCGCCGTTCGCGATCACGCCCGCCTCCACGTACCCCTGCGGCTTTCCGCGCGGGCCGGTGAACTCGTTGAGGCTGAACGTTTCCCCGGGTTTGACGATGGCGCCGTTCACCTTGTCCGCGACGACCCGGATGTTGACCCCGGAATCGGCGGCGAACCCGCTCGTGCTGAACTCGCCGACGACCTCGCGCACCCCGAGTTTGTCCGCCTGTTCGGTGGTGACCTTCGCGGGCTCTTTCCGATACACCGCCTTGAGTTCCCGCGCGTCGGTCCGCTTGAGCGTGTCCATCAGCGGTTCGAGGCTCTTGTCCCAGTCCACGGTGCTGCCCTCGGCCGAGGGCTTGACCACCGGTTTGCCGCCGGCGAACTCGATGCTCGCGTCGTGGCCCTCCCGCTCGGTGGATTTCAGCTGCGGGGCGAGCACCTCGGTGAGCTTCTTCGTGTCCAGCTTCGGGGTGAGGCCGCCGCCTTCGCCCGGTGTGAAGGTGAGCGCCGCGGCGATGTCCTTCGGACGGGCGGTGGCGTCCGAGCCCTCGCCCTTGAATCGCACCGGGCCGGACACCGCGGGCCGGGCGACCTCGTCCAGCGCGGCCCGGACTCCGGCCGCCGTGGTGGACACCGGTGCGGGCACCACCGGCAGCGCCAGCTCCCCGCCCTTGGCCCAGCCGGTGAGCACCGCCTGCCGGGCCGCCGCGACGTCGAGCTTCTGCCCGGCCCGCGGCTCCACGGCGGTCGGTGTGGCGCCGTCGAAGTGCACCGTGCCCTCCACCGGCGCCCGGTCGACGCGGCCGCGCAGGTCCTCCAGCGCGGTGCCGAGCCGGCCGTCCTCGGCCTGCGAGAGCACGCCGATCTCCCGGGTGCCGAAGAACGAGGTGAGCCGGGTGAACGGATTCAGCGGCTGGTCGCCGACCTGTTCGATGGTGCCGCTCCAGTCCAGGCGCAGGCCGGCGGCGGCCGGGGTGAAGGTGGTCCGCGCCTCGCCCGCGGTGACGGTGAGCGGCTGTGCGAGCCGGGGTTCGAGGCTGCTGCGCAGCTCGCGTTCGGCGACCGGCACTTCGAGCCCGCCGATGTCCACCCCGGCGATGACGACGCCGCGCGGCACCCGGCCCTGGCTGGTGAGCAGGTCGATCAGGTAGGCGACCACGAGCACGGCGAGCACCCCGCCGGAGATCCAGCCCGCCCGCCGCAGCCCGCTTCGCGGGGCCGGGGGCGCCGGTTCGTCCAGGCGCACGACCGGCAGGATGTCGGTCTGCTCACCGTGGGATTCCGGCCAGCGCGGTTCCTGCACCTCTACGCCCCTCCGTTCGCCGTGACCGGGCCCAGCGTACGGGGAGAGCCGGACATGCCGGACTAGTGCCCCTAAACCGGTCAGCTCGGGTCCGGTTCTGCCGGCTTGCGAGCAGCGGGCACCGTACCGGTGGTGGCCGGGGGCCCGGTTCGCCGGGTCTTCGCTGGGAAATCTGATATATGATGACCTGTTGCGTGTCGATCCAGGGCTCCGCAGGGGGTGGAGCGAGCACAAGGCAGTCTCGCCGTGGCACGCGAGGGCGACGCGGACGAGGCGGCCGGCCTGCTGCGTGACCACCTCGCGGCGTTCCTCGACCGAATCCTCGCGGCGGTCGGGGAACAGGAGGACGGACGTGCGGCTGCTGCTCGTCGCGGACACCCATCTGCCGAAGCGGGCGAAGGACCTACCCGAGCCGGTCTGGGACGAGGTGGCGAGAGCGGACGTCGTGGTGCACGCGGGCGACTGGGTCGATCTGGACACCTTCGACGCACTCGCAGTGCAGAGCAAACGGCTGGTCGCCGTGTACGGCAACAACGACGGGCCAGAGTTGCGCGCGTGGCTGCCCGAGGTGGCGCGCGTGACGCTCGGCGGCGTACGGCTGGCTGTGGTGCACGAGACCGGCGACGCGAAGGGTCGTGCGGCTCGCTGCGACGCGCAGTACCCGGACGCCGACATCCTCGTCTTCGGCCACAGCCACATCCCGTGGGACTCCACGACGCCCGGTGGGCTGCGGCTGCTCAACCCGGGTTCGCCCACGGATCGGCGGCGGCAGCCGTTCTGCACCTACCAGACCGCGGAGATCAGAGACGGCCAGCTGGGTGATGTCGAGCTGCACGAGCTGTCGCTGAAGGGGTAGACAGAACCCATGAATCCGGCACGCGCTCTGCGGGACATCGCCTTCCGGCTCGAACGCGCGGGGGAGCCGACCTATCGCGTACGCGCGTTCCGGCAAGCCGCCGCCGTGGTCGACGGCCTCTCTCCGGAAGAGCTTGAGTCCCGCGTACGGGCGGGTACGTTGCAGGCGCTCAAAGGCATCGGCAAAGCGACCGCCGGCGTGATCGAGGACGCATCACATGGACGTACGCCTGCGTACGCGGCAAAGCTGGACGAAGCAGACGTGCCGGACGGCGGTCCGCTGCGCGCCGCCCTTCGCGGGGATTGCCACACCCACTCCGAATGGTCCGATGGAGGCAGCCCGATCCGTGAGATGGCCGAGACGGCGCAGGAGCTGGGGCACGAATGGATCGTGCTCACCGATCATTCGCCACGGCTGACCGTCGCCCGGGGCTTGTCCGCGGAACGGCTGCGGGACCAGATGGCCGAGGTGGCGCGGGTGAACGAGGAGCTGGCGCCGTTCCGCGTACTGCACGGTATCGAGGTGGACATCCTCGATGACGGCGCGCTCGACCAGACCGAGGAGCTGTTGGCACAGCTGGATTTCGTGGTGGCGAGTGTGCATTCGAAGCTGCGGATGCCGGCTCGTGAGATGACCCCGCGGATGCTCGCCGCGGTGGCGAACCCGTACGTGCGCGTCTTGGGCCACTGCACCGGGCGGATGGTCCATGGGCGCGGCAGGCCGGAATCGGAGTTCGACGCGGAGAAGGTGTTCACGGCCTGCCGGGAGAACGGGGTCGCGGTGGAGATCAACTCCCGCCCCGAACGTCTCGACCCGCCGATGCGGCTGCTGCACCAGGCCGTGGCACTGGGCTGCGAGTTCGCCATCGACAGCGACGCGCACGCCCCGGGACAGCTCGATTGGCAGGGGTACGGCTGCGTCCGTGCGGCGGAAGCCGGGCTGGGGCCGGATCGGATCGTGAACACCCGGACCCTGGACGAACTGCTCGCCGGGTGAGTGCGGCCCGGGAACCCGGGCTCAGCCGATCTGGTACTGATCGCCGTAGACCTGCCACTTCAGCGGGGTGTGCAGATCGAGATTGCCGTCGTTGAGGAAGACCAGCTGCTCGGTGTCGATCCGCGGGGTGTTCGCGTGCGCCTCCTCCTGTTTCATGATCACCCGGCGGGCGTCCAGGAAGGCTTTGAGGTACGTGGTTTCGTCGCCGCCTTGTGACGGGGGTTTCGCCTTCTCCATCGCGGTCTTGCGGATGCCGCCGAAGGCGGCGGCACTCTCCCCGGCACCGTGCATCACGATCGCGTCGTAGTAGATGAACTGCCCGAGGGTGCCGAGTCCGTCGGATTCGCCCTGGCGCACCGCCGGGTCGAAGTACACCTGATCCCGTTCGGTGTCCTGTGCCTGCTGGAACGCGCTGGTCCCGGCGGCCTGCCGCCAGGCGTTCTCGAAGGCCGGCCCGAGGCCCTCGTGCGAATCGCTGCCGTTGACCTTTTCCAGCGCGGGCAGGAACTCCGCCAGCGGATTGCCCGGGACGGCCGCGGTATAGGCCCGCACCAGTTCGAGGATGTCCCCGGTGCCGGTGCAGAACCCGATGATGCCCGCGGTGTAGCCACGGCCGTCGCCGATGTCCTCGATGTAGCCGTACTGTGCCTTCCAGTCGAGCGAGGAGTTCTCCGCGCTCGACACCAGTTTCATGGCGATTTCCTTTTTCTCCGGCGCGGCGAGGCCGGTGGCGGGCTTCGGTATGGGCACGGGTGCGGTCACTGCGGCGGGTGGGTCCGGCCGGGTGACCGTCCAGACGGCGAGCCCGAGAACCAGGATCGCGGCCACGGCGAGTACCGGCCACATCGTCTTGCGCATGAAGGGATTCCTCGGGGTCAGCGGACGGCAGGACGGAACGTGATCCCGGCATGGGCCAGCCGCCTGAGCAGCGCGTCGCCCATCGCCGTGGCCGTGGTGAGCTGGCCCGCGGTGTCCGGCAGCTGGTCGAAAGCCAGGCAGAGCGCGGATTCCGCGAGCATCTTAGCGGTCTCGTCGTAACCGGGGTCGCCGCCGGTGACCTCGGTGGTCACCTCTTCACCCCCGCCACGGCCGAGGAAACGGAGCCGGAACCACGACCGTGCGCGCTGCTGCTCGTCCGGTCCGTCGCCGGGGGCGAGCCGCCGTGACAGCGCCCGCCGTGCCGGAGGCAGCTGCGCGGCCGTGGCCAGCGCACCGGCGCCGGCCACGGACAGCGCCGCCGACGACAGGTGCTCGAACGCGGCGAAGTGCCGGTAGCGGAAGTCCGGCCCGTATCGCCGCGACGCCCGCGCGGAGTGGCGCACGATCTGCGGATCGATGGTGGGCAGCGGCAGCGCCCAGTGTCCGGTGCCGGGCATCCGGTGTGGGCGGCCGGCGGGGATCCGCACCGAGCGGCCCGGGATCTCCGGTTCCTGCACGGCCCGCTCCTTCGCGGCCCGCGCGGACTGGGGGAGCCGGGAAAGGACGGTGAGCGCCGTGCCGAGAGTGCCACCGGACGGCCGCGCGCCCACCCGGACGTAGCCGTCGACCTCCAGGGGAACGTCTTCGGGCAGCTGCCGGACGGTGTACCACACGCCGAGGTCGTGCGGGATGGAGTCGAAGCCGCAGCTGTGCACGATCCGCGCTCCGGTCTCGGCCGCTTTCGCGTGGTGTGCCAAGTACATCCGGTCGACGAACTCCGGCTCACCGGTGAGATCCAGGTAATCCGTGCCTTCCTCGGCGCAGGCGGCGACCAGCGCTTCGCCTCGCTCCAGGTAGGGGCCCACCGTCGTCGCGACGACCTTCGCCGAGGCCGCGATCTCGCGCAGGGACGCCGGATCGCCGGAGTCCGCGGTGAGCAAGGGCAGCGCGGCACATCGGCCGTCGATCGCGGCGAGCCGATCGCGCAGCGCGGCCAGCTTGCCCGGGTCACGTCCGGCGAGTGCCCAGCGGCAGCCCTCCGGCGCGGTGCGGGCGAGGTACTCCGCGGTGAGGGCACCGGTGAAGCCGGTGGCGCCGAACACCACCAGGTCGTAGTCGGCCATGTCGCCAGGGTAGCCCACCGGCGGAAGACCACAGTGGACAGTAAAGGCATGGTAAACTCGGCCGGAGATGACTGCTGCCGCCCGCCCCGCGCCGCGGCACCGGTCCATCCTCGGCCTCCTGCTCACCGCGCTGCTCCTGCTCGCGGTGGCCGCGCCCGGCCCGGTCCCGGAAGGCCCGCGCCCGGCCGGTTCCGGGCCTGCTCTGGTACAGCAGCAGGCCCACTCCGCGGTCGCGCATCCGCTGCCGCTCGCCGACGTGCCGGGGGAGTCCCGGCTTTCGCGCCCGGCAGAGGTCTCGTACGCGCTCGTGCTCCGCTCGCCCGCCGAGGCGAGCCGCGCGTACGTGCCCGCTGTCGCCCGTGCGCCGCCCGGCTGCTGAGTACGTCTCCCTTCACCCGTACCAGCTGTCGCTCGGAGGACCCCATGAGCAACGGTCATGCCTTGCTGGCCGTCGGCGGCGCGTTTCTCGCCGCCGGAGCCCTCGCCCGCGTCGGAGCCCGGATCGGGCTGCCCACCATTCCCCTGTTCATGCTGGCCGGTTTCGTCTTCGGCCCCTACACCCCCGGACTGTCCCTTGTGGACGATCCGGCCGAGTTCGGCGTCCTGGCCGGGCTCGGCCTCGTGTTCCTGTTGTTCTACCTCGGCCTGGAGTTCTCGCTGGAGGATCTGGCCCGCGGCGGCACCCGGCTGGTCGGCGCCGGACTGGCGTATCTGGTGCTCAACGTCGGCGGCGGGCTCGCGTTCGGCTTCGCGCTGGGCTGGGGCACCCGCGAGGCGCTGGTGATCGCCGGCGCGATCGGCATCTCGTCCTCGGCCATCGTCACGAAGCTGCTGCTGGAGACCCGGCGGCTGGAGAACCGGGAATCCCGGCTGATCATGGGCATCATCGTGCTGGAGGACCTGTTCCTCGCGCTGTACCTCGCTTTGCTGCAGCCGGTGCTCAGCGGGGCGGACGGCTTCGGCGCCGCGCTGGCCGACTTCGGCAAGGCCTTCGGGTTCCTGCTCGTACTCGCCGCGCTGGCCCGCTGGGGCGGCCGCCTGGTCTCCCGCCTGTTCGGCTCGGCCGACGACGAACTGCTCACAGTCTGCTTCGTCGGCGTCGCGGTACTCGGTGCCGCGGTGGCCGAGGAGGTGGGAGTGTCCGACGCGATCGGCGCGTTCATGGTCGGCATGATGCTCGGCGGGTCGAAGGTCGCGCCGCGGGTGCACAAACTGGTGCTGCCGCTGAGGGACGCGTTCGGCGCGCTGTTCTTCTTCATCTTCGGCTTGTCGATCGACCCCGGCGCGGTGGGCACGGTCGTGCTGCCGGTGCTCGCCGCCGTGGTGCTGACCCTGGTGCTCAACCTGGCGGCCGGCACGGTCGCCGCCCGGCTGCACGGCTTCGACCGGCAGGAGGGCGTGAACATCGGCCTGACCGTGCTGACCCGGGGCGAGTTCTCGCTGGTACTGGCGACACTGGCGACCGCGGCCGGGCTGGACTCCCGGGTGGCGCCGTTCGTGGCCGGGTACGTGCTCCTGCTGGCCGTGATCGGCCCGCTCGCGGTCCTCCGCTCGGACCGGCTGACCTGGCTGGTCCCGGCCCGGCTGGTCCGGGCGCGGCGGGAGCCTGCGCCGGTGGGCTGAGGCCGGGTGACCTGGGGGTGCTCGGTCGGCGGTCTGGTGCGGCGGTGCGGTCCGGCGGTGCGGTCCGGCGGTGCGGTCCGCTCCGCTCCGGTCCGGCGGTGCGGTCCGGCGGTGCGGTGCGGCCGTCCGGTCCGGTCCGGCGGTGCGGTGTGGCCGTCCGGTCCGGCGGTGCGGTGTGGCGGGCTGAGCCTGCGGACGGACCTCCGCCGCCCGGGGAGGCTGTGAAGGTGCCCTTCACAGCTTTCCGGGGTCCGCGAGGGTGCTCCTCGCCGCTTTCAGAGGGGCCGTGAAGGTGCCCTTCACGGACTTTGAGGCTGTGAAGGTGCCCCTCACGGCCTTCTGCGTCTGTGAGGGTGCTCCTTACCGCTTTCGGGGGCCGTGAAGGTGCCCTTCACGGCCTTCCGTCGTCTGTGAAGGGTCCCTTCACAGACCTCCGGCTTGCCGGGCAGTCCGGCCCCGGTCGCCGGGCTGGTCGCAAGGCTGCCCCGGGCTGGGGCCACGCCCTCGCCGCAGGGTCCGGTGGACTGGTCTCCGCCGCCCAGGGTGAAGGGCCGTGAGGGGCACCTTCACGGACTCAGCGGCTGTGAAGGGTCCCTTCACGGCTTTCCAGGGTCCGTGAGGGGCACCTTCACAGCCCTCCGGCTTGTCGGGCAGTTCGGCCCCGGTCGCCGGGCCGGCCGCAAGGCTGGTCCCGGGCTGGCTGCCGCCCCCGCCGCCGGATCCGGCGACCTGACCTGGCAGGCACGGCCCCACCGGCCCACCGGCCCACCGGCCCACCGGCCGACCGGCCGACCGGCCGACCGGCCCACCGGCCGACCGGCCCACCGGCCCACCGGCCGACCAGCCCAACCGGCCCACCGGCCCGGCCGATATCCGTCACAGGATATTCGGCAGCCCTGCCGGAGCGGCCCGGCTATCCTTGGCCGAGGTATGTCCACTCCATCTTCTCTCCCAGAGCTGCGCGCCCAGCTGCCCGAGCTGATGCTGCGCGACGAGCACCGGCTGCGCCGCCGGCTCGACGGTGCCCGGCGTTCCCGGGACAAGCGGCACGCGGCCGATCGGATCGCGGCCGACGTCGAGGCCGCGCGGCTGCGGGTGCGGTCGCGCCGCGAAAGCGTGCCGAAGATCGAGTATCCGGCCGAGCTGCCGGTCAGCCGGCTCAAGGACGAGATCGCCGACGCCATCCGCGAGCATCAGGTGGTGATCGTCGCCGGGGAGACCGGGTCGGGCAAGACCACCCAGCTGCCGAAGATCTGCCTCGAACTCGGCCGCGGGGTGCGCGGGCAGATCGGGCACACCCAGCCGCGCCGGCTGGCCGCGCGCACGGTCGCCGACCGGATCGCCGGCGAGCTGAAGACCGAGCTGGGGGAGACCGTCGGCTACAAGGTCCGGTTCACCGATCAGTCGGGTCAGGACACCCTGGTCAAACTGATGACCGACGGCATCCTGCTGGCCGAGGTGCAGACCGACCGGATGCTGCGCCAGTACGACACGCTGATCATCGACGAGGCGCACGAGCGCAGTCTCAACATCGACTTCCTGCTCGGCTACCTCAAGCAGCTGCTGCCGCGCCGTCCGGATCTCAAGGTCGTGATCACCTCGGCGACCATCGACCCGGAGCGGTTCTCGAAGCACTTCGGGGACGCGCCGATCGTCGAGGTTTCCGGGCGCACCTATCCGGTGGAGGTGCGGTACCGCCCGCTCGCCGATCCCGAGGATCCGGCGGCCGACCCGGACCGCGACCAGACGCAGGCGATCACCGACGCGGTGCGCGAGCTGTCGGCCGAGGGACCCGGCGACATCCTGGTGTTCCTCTCCGGCGAACGCGAGATCCGCGACACCGCGGACGTGCTGAACCGGCTGAGCCTGCCGAACACCGAGGTGCTGCCGCTCTACGCCCGGCTGTCCTCGGCCGATCAGCACCGGGTTTTCCAGCAGCACACCGGGCGGCGGATCGTGCTGGCCACCAACGTCGCCGAGACCTCGCTGACCGTGCCGGGCATCAAGTATGTAATCGACCCGGGCACGGCGCGCATCTCCCGTTACAGCCATCGCACGAAGGTGCAACGGTTGCCGATCGAGGCCGTTTCGCAGGCTTCGGCGAACCAGCGCAAGGGCCGCTGCGGCCGGACCTCGGACGGGATCTGCATCCGGCTGTATTCCGAAGAGGACTTCGAATCCCGCCCGGAGTTCACCGATCCGGAGATCCTGCGCACCAACCTGGCGTCGGTGATCCTGCAGATGACCTCGCTCGGCCTCGGCGACATGGCCGCGTTCCCGTTCGTCGAGCCGCCGGATCGCCGACAGGTCGCCGACGGCGTGCAGCTGCTGCGGGAACTGGGCGCGTTCGAGGAGCAGGAGACCACGAAGCTCACCGAGGTCGGCCGCAAGCTCGCGCAGCTGCCGGTGGACCCGCGGATGGGCCGGATGGTGCTGGAGGCCGCGCGCAACGGCTGTGTGCGCGAAGTGATGATCATCGCCGCCGCACTGTCCATTCAGGACCCACGGGAGCGGCCCGCGGAGAAGCAGCAGGCGGCGGACGCCCAGCACGCCCGGTTCGCCGACCCGTCCTCGGACTTCCTGGCCTACCTGAACCTCTGGGAGTACGTGAGCGAGCAGCAGAAGACGCTCAGCGGCGGCCAGTTCCGCCGGATGTGCCGCACCGAGTACCTGAACTACCTGCGCATCCGGGAGTGGCAGGACATCTTCGGCCAGCTGCGCCAGCTCGCCAAACCGCTCGGCATCACGCTGAGCACCACCCCGGCCGAACCGCAGCGCGTGCACACCTCGCTGATCGCGGGGCTGCTCTCGCACATCGGGCTCAAGGACCCGGCGAAGGGCGATTACCTCGGTGCCCGCGGCGCGCGGTTCGCGGTGTTCCCCGGCTCGGCGCTGTTCAAGAAGCAGCCGCGCTGGGTGATGTCCGCGGAGCTGGTGGAGACCTCGCGGCTGTGGGCGCGGGTCAACGCGCGGATCGAACCGGACTGGGTCGAGCCGCTGGCGGGGCACGTGGTCAAGCGCACCTACTCCGAACCGCACTGGGAGCGTAAGCAGGGCGCGGTGATGGCGGTCGAAAAGGTGACCCTCTACGGCGTGCCGCTGGTGGCCGACCGGCGGGTGAACTATGGGCGGATCGATCCCGAGGTCTCGCGCGAGCTGTTCATCCGGCATGCGCTGGTGGAGGGTGACTGGCACACCAACCACAAGTTCTTCGCGGAGAACCGGGCGCTGCTGGAGGAGGTCGAGGACCTGGAGAACCGCGCGCGGCGGCACGACATCCTGGTCGACGACGAGACGCTGTTCGAGTTCTACGACCGGCGCGTGCCCGCGGACGTGGTGTCCGTGCGGCACTTCGACAGCTGGTGGAAGCAGGCCCGGCGCGGGGATCCTGATTTGCTCTCCTTCGAGAAGTCCATGCTCATCAACGAATCCGCGGACGGTGTGCGCGAAGCGGACTACCCGGATTCGTGGACGCAGGGCGCGCTCGTCTTCGGCCTGACCTACCAGTTCGAACCGGGAGCGGACGCGGACGGGGTCACCGTGCACCTGCCGTTGCCGGTGCTGAACCAGGTGACGCCGGACGGGTTCGACTGGCAGGTGCCCGGGTTGCGCGAGGAGCTGACGACCCAGCTGATCAAGTCGCTGCCGAAGGCGTTGCGGCGCAACTTCGTGCCCGCGCCGGACACCGCCAAGGAAGTCCTTTTGCGAGTGTCCCCTTCGGACGGTCCGCTGCCGGAGGTGCTCTCCGACGAGCTGCACGCGCTGCGCGGCGTGGACGTGCCACTGTCCGCATGGGACGTTTCGGCGGTGCCGGACCACCTGCGGATGACCTTCCGCGTGGTGGACGAACGGGGCAAGCGGGTCGCCGAGGGCAAGGATCTCGACGAGCTGAAGCGCCGGATGGCGCCGCGGGTGCGCGAGACGATTTCCAAGGCGGCCAACAGTATCGAGCAGGCCGGGTTGACTCGGCCGTCGTTCGGCGAGCTGCCGAAGGTGTTCGCCTCGACCCGGCGCGGGCACGACGTGAAGGCCTATCCCGCGCTGGTCGACGAGGGCGCCTCGGTGGCCGTGCGGCTGCTCGACACCCCCGCGGAACAGCGGCATGCGATGTGGACCGGCACCCGGCGGATGCTGCGGCTGAACCTGAACTCGCCGATGAAGTTCATTACGCGCTCCCTGTCGAACTCCGCGAAGCTGGTGCTCAACCGGAATCCGCACGGCAGCGTGGCCGGGTTGCTGGAGGACTGCGTGGACTGCGCGGTCGACGCCCTGATGACCGCGGCGGGCGGCCCGGTGTGGGACGAGGCGGGTTTCGCCGTGCTGCAGGAGAAGGTGCGCGCCGGTCTGAACGCCGAGGTTCTGCGGGTACTCACCGATGTGGAGGCGGTGCTGCGCGCGGCCAACGACGTGGAGACCCATCTCGACGGCCCCCGCGGCCCGGCCGAATCGCTCGCCGACCTCCGTACGCAGATCGATGGCTTGGTACACAAGGGTTTCGTCACCGAGACCGGTGCCGCCCGGCTGCCGAACCTGGTCCGCTACCTGCGCGGTGCCTTGCGTCGGCTGGAAAAGCTCCCCACCGAGCCGACCCGGGATCTGCAGCGGACCGCGGACATCGCGTGGATCACGCGGGAGTACGAGGCCGCGCTCGCTTCCTTGCCGCCGGGGACGTCGTCGCCGGCGCTGGCCGAGGTTCGCTGGATGATCGAGGAGCTGCGGGTGAGCTTCTTCGCGCAGACGCTCGGCACTGCGTATCC
The DNA here is from genome assembly GCF_003600245.1 of Amycolatopsis panacis. Lineage (NCBI taxonomy): Bacteria > Bacillati > Actinomycetota > Actinomycetes > Pseudonocardiales > Pseudonocardiaceae > Amycolatopsis > Amycolatopsis panacis. Next base: position 35,722 of record NZ_QZFV01000071.1, on the reverse strand, counting down.
GGTGTCGTTGAAGCGGATCACGAAGGCTCTGGACGAGGCGCTGGCCTGAGGTTCGTGCCCGCCCGGCCGTTGAGCACGATGCGGACGGCGACGCACACTCGTTCGCGGTAGATCTCCAACGACGGCGACTGCGCCTTCGCTCCTGCCGACGCCAGGAACAGGTGCCCGGCAAGATCCGCGGCGGACAACCCTGCCGAGCGCCAGGCTGGTGCGTGCCCGGTCCTGGTCAGCAGGGCAGCGATCGCGTCGATGAACCCAAGTTCCGCCTCGCGCATGCGGGGACCGGCGAACGCACTCGCGGACTGCAGCAGCTCGGTGAAGTTGTCCGGCTTGACGACCCCGACGGTGCCGCTATCGGCGGAGGAGCTTCGCCCGGTGGTGAACTGCCTGCTGAGGCCGCGCTGAATTCGGTTGGCTGTGAAGGGCACCTTCACGGTCGCTGAGGCCAGGGTGTCGGCAAAGTCGGTGTGGAGGTCTGTGAAGGGACCCTTCACAGACTCAGAGTCCGTGAAGGGTCCCTTCACGGACCCGAAACCGGTCCGGCGCACGCCACGCGGTGGTCGCACACACACCTCCGCATCGCCCGCTGCCGGGCCCGCGACCAACTTTGCCGGGGCCCTGGACTCAGAGGCTGTGAAGGTGCCCTTCACAGCCGGAGGCGGGCTCAGTCCTGGGCCGTAGCGGCGGAAGTGTCCGGCAGACCAGCCACACCTGCCGCCACAGCCGAATCCGGCCCTACCGACCGGCCGCGAAGTAATGCCCCTCCTCAAGATCGTCCAGCAGCCCCGGATGGGTCGGTTCCCAGCCCAGCAGTCGCCGGGTTTCCGCATTCGGCATCGTGATATCCATGCCAACGAACGGAAAGGTAGCGAAGTGCTCCGCGGCCTGTTCCGTCGAAATGCCCTTCACCGGCAGGTCCAGATGCCGCCCGATGGTCTCGGCGATCTCGCGCACCGGGATGCCCTCCTCGGCCGCTGCGACCAGTTCGGTCCCGGCCGGGGCTTTGTCCAGCGCGAGCGCGTAGAGCCGGGCGACGTCCAGGGTGTGGGCGGCGGGCCAGCGGTTGTCGCCGACGTAGGCGGAAATGCCGGTCTCGCGGGCGATCTGGATCATTCGGGGGACGAAACCGTGCCGGTCCAGAGAGCTGTGCGTGACGGGCGGGATTCCGAAGAGGACGGTGCGGACATCGTGTTCGGCGAATTCGGCGAGGGTGCGGGCGACGGCGGCTCGGGGGTTGGCGTTGATGGCCGCGTTGCGGTCCGGGCCGTCGCTTCCGGTGGAGCCGATGCCGAAGAAAGCCTTGCCGGTGCCGGAAAGTGCTTCGCCAAAGGTCTGTACCACCGCGTGGTCGGCTTCGACTGCTTCGGCGAATTTGCCGGTCGCGATGCCGCTGTGGTCGAAGGCTAGGTGGATGACGGCGTCCACCTTCTGAGCGGCTTGGCGCAGGCCGTCTAGGTCATCGAGATTGCCACGGTGTACCTGGGCGCCGAGTGCGGTGACGGTGGCGGCCGAGGCGTCGGACCGGGCGAGGCAGGTGACCTCGTGTCCGGCGCGGAGCAGTTCGGGGACCACGGCGGAGCCGAGGTGGCCGCTGGCGCCGGTGACGAAAACACGCATGTCGGAACTCCCCGCTAGGTGATGTGACTCAGTATCATCACTGTAGCAGGGGTGACGGTACTGAGTCACATCACCTAGGATGGGGCGATGGCCCGATGGGAACCGAACGCGCGGGAACGCCTGGTGGTCGCCGCCGTGGATCTGTTCGCCGAGCAGGGGTACGAAGGCACTGCGGTCGCGCAGATCGCGGAGCGGGCCGGGCTGACGAGGACCACGTTCTTCCGGCATTTCCGGGACAAGCGGGAGGTGTTGTTCGCCGGTCAGCAGGTGCACGCCGAGCTGCTGGCGAACGGGGTCGCGGAGGCTCCCGCCGCGGCCACGCCGCTGGAGGCGGTCGAGGCGGGGCTGGACGCGCTCACCGCGTCCTTCGTCCCCGAGCAGCGTGAGTTCGGGCCTCGGCTTCTCGAAGTCACCGCGAGCACGCCCGAACTCCGCGAACGCTCGGTGTACAAGCAATCCGTGCTCGCGGCCGCGATTGCCGGGGCGTTGCGAAGCCGGGGGGTCGGGGACCCGGCTGCGGCGTTGGCGGCGGATTTGGGCGTCCGGGCGTTTCATGACGCCTACGTACGTTGGGTCGACCCGTCCGGGGAGGCGGATTTCCGGAAGTTGGCCCGGGCGGTGTTCCGGGAACTGCGGGAAGTGAACGCGAGGCTGGAGTGACGCGTTATTTCACCAGCAACGTCACGGTGGCCGCGCCGGCCGAAACCGTCCCCGCGATGGCGGACAGCGACGCCGCTTTACCGCTGAGATCGCTGAGCATCCGCCGGCCCGCTTCGCTCAGGGCTTGCTCCCGGAACGCCATCTTCGGTTTCTGCCATTTGTGCTGACGCAAGCGGCATCCGAGCAGGATGCCGTTCGCGTTGTTGCGGCAGAACTGACCTTTGCGGGTGGTTGCGCAGCACCAGGTAGGAGCCTGGAAGAGACAGTAGAGCACCACGCCGGTCGACAGGATGGCGATGATCCCGGGATCGACGCCCCGGACCGGCCACAGCAAGGCGATGATCGGCAGGAGCAGGTATCCCGACCGCCTGGCCAGGTCGGATTTTGTTTTTCTCCCCACCATGACGGCTGAAGTTACTGTTCGCCGTCGCGGCCGCGCTAGCTCCGTGAGGTTGAATTCCGGCATGGTTTCGGCCCGGAAAATATGCTCGCGGTGTGCCGGTATTCGACCGAAAGGGTTCCCGATTCCGCCGTGTGGTCACTGCGTCCGGTGGGAAAGCATGCTCATTTCGCCTCCGCATACGTGTCCACCGGGACCGCGTGCATCGGGAAGCGGACCGGGCAGGCTTCGCCGAACAGCAGGCGGGCGGATTCGGTCACGGCGTCCTCGACCAAAGCCGCGACCTCGCCGGCCAGGTCGGCGGGGGTGTGCACGAGGACCTCGTCGTGCAGGAAGAACACCAGGTGGGCGGGGGCGGGCAGGCGGCGGCGGAGGGTCGCCAGCAGGACCGCGGTGAGGTCGGCGGCGCTCGCCTGGACCACGAAGTTGCGGGTGAACCGGCCCCAGCCGCGGGAGGCGCGGCGGGCGCGGGTCTCGGCGACCTCGTCCTCGGCGGCGCCGCCGGTGAGTGCGCGCCACGCGGCGGACGGCGCGGGGGAGGTGCGCCCGAGTCGCGACCGCACGCGTTCGCCGCGTTCGCCTGCGGCGGCGGCATGCTCCACATAGGACACTGCGGTCGGGAAACGCTGGCGCAGCAACGCGAGCAGCGGGCCTGCTTCTCCGGATGTGCCGCCGTACATCGCCGACAGCATGGCGATCTTCGCGCGGGATCGGTCGTCGCGGGTGTCGCCGGGCCGGAGGGGGACGTATCGCGCACCGGAGAACAGTGCCTCGGCCAGCCGTGCGTACAGGTCGGTGGCCGCGGCGACCTCGGCGAGCCGGCGGTCGCCGGACAGCGCGGTGAGCACGCGGGGTTCGAGCTGCGCGGCGTCGGCCACCACGAGCTTCCACCCCGGATCGGCGCGTACGCAGGTGCGCAGCACTTTCGGGATCTGCAGCGCACCACCGCCGCGGGTGGCCCACCGTCCGGACACCACTCCGCCGACCACGTATTGCGGCCGGAACCGGCCGTCGGTCACCCATTCGTCCAGCCACGCCCAGCCGTTGGCCGAATGCAGCCGGGACAGCTCCTTGTACCGCAACAGCGGCGCGACCGCGGGGTGGTCGATCTCGCGCAGCAGGTACTTCCGTGCGGCCGGCACCTCGATGCCCTCCCGCGCGAGCGCCCGCACCACGCTCGCCGACGAATCCGGGTTCACCTCCCGCCCGCCGAACGCCACGGAGATCCGCGCCGCCAGCTCGACCAGCGCCTTCGGCCGCTGCCCGGCCGGGACCCGCGCGCCGAGCCGCTCCTGCAGCAGCTCACGGTGCAGATCCGCTCGCCACGGCAGCCCGGCCGCGGACATCTCGACCGCGGCCAGCGCGCTCGCCGACTCCGCGGCGAGCAACAACCGCATCCGGCCGGGCGAGCCGAGCCCGGCAATGCGTTTCTCCTGCTCGGCGAGCACTCGGCGGGCGGCCATGGCGACGGTGACGCCCGCGGGCAGCCCCGGGCCGCGCGGCGAGAACAAGGTGGGTTGGGTTTCCTCGCCGAACGCGGGCCCGTCGTCCGGCGGCTCCTCGCCCTGCGCCCGCGCCCACGCGGCACGCAGGCTGCGCGACTCGCTCTCCCGCTCCTCGCAGGCGAGCAACAACCCCTCGGCCAGGAGCAGATCGTGGCAGCGGCCCAGCGGTACCCCTGCTTCGACCAGCACCGGATAGTCCGACTCGACCGAGGGCAGCACCCAGCGCGGGCTGTGCGCGGCCTCCAGCTCCCGCACCTGCGCCACCCATTCGGCAGGCGAAAGCCCGCGCCGGGTCCCGTCCGGCGCGTCGATCGTGTAGCCGGAGTCCTCCTCGCGGCCGGTGATCACCTGCACCCCTGCATTGTGCGGGCCACCACCGACAAAAACCGGCGAACGACTCCGCCACCGAGCCCACGATCGGAGGCTGGTGTGCCCCGGACCCCGTTGCTACTGTCGAGTAGCCCCCTACCGCCGGTACGCCGACCGCGGTGTGGGCTCTCCCGTCGCAGCAACGGAGGTGCCCGGATGAGTGTGGCCGCGCTGGCCGGCAAGGTGACCGAAACGGTGCGCAGCATCGAGGTGCTGCACCGGGCGGGGCTGGTGCCCTTTCCCCGGCTCGACGAGGGACTGCGTTCGCTCGTCGCGGTCCGCAAGTACGGCCCGTTCGCCGGGGCCTGCCACATCGCCGCCCGCCGGGATCCGGCCGCGGTCGCCGTCGCCGATGACTGCGGGTCGCTCACCTACAAGCAGCTCGACGACCAGTCCAACGCACTCGCCAGGGCCTGGTCGCAGCGCGGACTCGGGCCGGGCACGGTGATCGCGACGCTGTGCCGCGACCACCGCGGGCTGGTGCTCGCGATGGCTGCCTCGGGCAAGCTCGGCGCGCCGTTGCTGCTGATGAACACCGGTTTCGCCAAACCACAGCTGGCCGACGTGGCCGAGCGCGAGCAGGTCCACGCGCTCGTCTACGACGAGGAGTTCACCGACCTGCTCGACACGGTGCCCGCCGTCGACCGTTACCTGGCCTGGGTGGACGAACCGGATAGCCAGGACATCACGAAGCTGGCCGACCTGATCGCCAGCACGGACGACCGCCCGCTCCCGGCGCCCGCCCGGCCGGGCGGGTTCGTGCTGCTCACCAGCGGTACCACCGGCACCCCGAAGGGGGCGCCGCGGCCGCGCACCTCGGCGTTGTCCTCGGCGCAGTTCCTGGACCGGATCCCGTTGCGCGCGGGGGAGTCGACCTACCTGGGCGCGCCGCTGTTCCACGCGACCGGGCTGTCGCAGGCGATCCTGAGTTTCGCGTTGGGCTGCAAGGTCGTGCTGCACCGCAAGTTCGACCCGGAGGCCACGCTGCGGGGTGTGGCCGAGCAGCGCTGCACGGCGCTGGTGCTGGTACCCACGATGCTGCAGCGGATCGTCGATCTGCCCGCGGGAGTCCGCGCGAAGTACGACACCTCCTGCCTGCGGATCATCTTCGTCTCCGGTTCCGCGCTTTCGCCGGATCTGGGCAACCGGGCCAGCGAGGAGTTCGGCGACGTCGTGCACAATCTGTACGGCTCCACGGAGATCGCGGTGGCCTCGGTGGCCACTCCCGAGGACTGGCGGCGCGCGCCCGGCACGGTCGGCCGCCCGCCGGTCGGCTGCCGGGTGATGCTCTACGACGAGCAGGGCGCCCCGATCACCGCGGCGAACGTGACCGGCCGCGTGTTCGTGGGCAGTGGGCTGAGCTTCGCCGGCTACACCGACGGCCGGCACAAGGAGGTCATCGACGGCCTGCTCTCCAGCGGCGACGTCGGCCACTTCGATGCCGACGGTCTGTTGTTCATCGACGGCCGCGACGACGAGATGATCGTCTCCGGCGGGGAGAACGTGTTCCCGGTGGAAGTGGAGAACCTCCTGGTCGCGCACGAAGAAGTGGTCGAAGCCGCGGTGATCGGCGTGTCCGATGAGGACTTCGGCCAGCGGCTCAAGGCTTTCGTGGTGCGGACCGGTGAGTCCGGTTTGGACGAGGCAGCGGTTCGTGAGTATGTGAAGGCGAACCTGGCCCGGTACAAGGTTCCGCGGGACGTGGAGTTCCTGGACGAGCTGCCTCGTAACGCCACGGGGAAGCTGCTTCGCTCGAAGCTGGTGTGATCGTCAGCGATCGCTGCCCGGCCCCTCACGCGTCCCAGTCGATACCGAAGATGCCCGGCCCGAAGTCCAGGGCGACCGCGTGGACGCTGTGGCTGCTGTCCAGACGGAGGCCGCGGCGGGCCGAAGTGCCGTCCGCCGCCCGGGAGTACTGCCAGCAGCGGGACGGGACGGCCTCCGGGTCGAACCGGACTTCCAGCAGGTACTCGCGGACCGAACGACGGAACTCGCGATAGTGCGTGGCACGGCATTGCGGATAGGGCGGGCCGGAGTTGGCCAGCGTGTACTCGATGAGGTGCGTTTCGCCGCGGGCCAGCGGATGTTCGAACAGCAGCTCGGCGACCAGGATGCCGTGCTCCTCGTCGACTTCCACGCGGCCGGTCCGGCAGTTGCGCACCGGGTGCAGGGCGGGTACCGGGGCTTCGTCGCCCTGTGCGTACACGAGCAGCCAACGGTCCTGGCCGTCCGCGGCGGCCTGGAACACCGCGCGGGAGGTCACCTCGCGCTGACCGCCGTCCGCGGCGATCACGCAGCGATCGTGCAGGCCGACGAGCTTGAGCTGATGGAGCTGGTCGAGCGCGTCCGGCGCGCCGACTCGGTCGAGCAGCGGCTGGAGGACTTCGCGGGTGAACGTCAGCGGCTCCTCGCCGGCCCGGTCCCGGCGGCTCGCGCCGCGCGGACGGGGCGGCGGCAGCAACCCGAGCAACGCACCGGCCGGCACGTCCAGGATCTCTTCCAGCACCCGCACCGCGGCGAGCGAACCGGCCCGTTCCGGCTGACGTTTGCCGGACTGCCAGTAACTCAGCGCCGTGACGCTGACGGCGGTGCCGCGGGCCCGCAGTCGTGCCTGGATCCGGTCGAGGGAAAGGCCGCTGTCGGTGATCGCCCTGCGCAGCGCGCTCGCGAACGCGGTCCGGGCACCCGCCACCGGGTCCGGACCCGTACCGCCCGCCTGCTGCCGCGCCATGGTTCCGCCGACCGCCCCCGCCCGTAACCGACCGTGCCGAACTCGCCATACAGACCGTAGCAGCCGCCGGAGCAGGCACATTCGGGCGGGACTGGGTCGAACGGACTAGTACTGGCAACTGTGAACCATTGCCCGGACCTGCGGGGGCACGCTTCGATGGCGGAGCAGACGTGCCGGGCTGCCCGGCACGGCCGGACACTTCGGCTCCCGGCGCACGGCCCGCGCCCCGTGCCCGCCGGTGCCGTGCCCGGAACCGGTGGCCCGGCCTGCCCCCAAGACGCCGGGCCACCGGTCCTCCGCTCCGGCGCAGCGCTCTTTGTTACCACTCAGTAGAATCTCGGTATGGTCCTTCGCCGGAGCCGGCCTGGTCCTGCGAATGTTCGCGTGAAAGGACACTGAATTGGGTGCGATCTACCTGGTCCGGCACGGTCAGGCCTCGTTCGGCGCGGCGGAGTACGACGCGTTGTCCCCTCTCGGTTTCGAACAGTCCACAGTGGTCGGTGCGGACCTGCGCCGCCGCGGTGTGGAGTTCACCCGGGTCTGCTCCGGCACGCTGGCGCGGCAGCGTGACACCGCGGCCACCGCGAGGAAGGCGCTCGGCTGTGACGCCCCGGTGGTCGAGGACGAACGCTGGAACGAGTACGACCACGTGGACATCTCCGCGCACCACGCCGGCGGCGCGCCCCAGGAGGACTCACGGGCGTACCAGGGCGTGCTGGACGCCGCGCTGACCGCGTGGGTGGCGGCAGGGGACGGCGGTCCGTGCACGGAGACCTGGCCTGCCTTCCGTGCCCGTTGCAGTGCGGTGCTGGCGGACCTCGTCGCGTCGCTGGGCAAGGGGGAGCACGCGCTGGTATTCACCTCCGGTGGGGTCATCGGTGCGCTCGCCGGTACGTTGATGGGCGTGCCCGAGGCCGGGCTGCTGAAGCTCAACCGCGTCACCGTGAACACCGGGATCACCAAGCTGACGTCCGGGCGCGGCGGGGTGAACCTGCTGTCGTTCAATGAGCACGCGCATCTCGAAGGGGAGACGGCGCGGCTGCTCAGCTATCGCTAGGAGGCGTCAGAGTTGCGGTTCGGTGAGGTCACGCTCGTCCCGGTCAACGGGCATGCGCCAGAGGACGTGGTGGTCGACGCCGAGGGCCGGGTGTACACCGGCGTGGACGACGGGCGGATCCTGCGGATCTCCCCGGACGGCCGGCGGATCGACCTGCTCGGCGACACCGGCGGCCGCCCGCTCGGGCTGGAGCTCTACGGCGATGACGAGCTGCTGATCTGCGATGCCCACGCGGGCCTGCTGGCCATGCCGCTGGCCGGCGGCCCGGTCCGGACACTGGCCACTTCCGCGGCCGGGCTGGACCTGGTGTTCTGCAACAACGCCGCGGTCGCCGAGGACGGCACGATCTATTTCACCGATTCCTCCCGTCGTTTCGGTATCGACCGCTGGCGCGACGACCTGATCGAGCAGACCGCGGGCGGCAGGCTGCTGCGCCGTACCCCGGACGGCGAGATCACCCTGGTCGCAGACGGCATGCAGTTCGCCAACGGCGTCGCACTCCCGCCGGACGAGTCGTACGTGGCGGTCGCCGAAACCGGCGGCTGCCGGATCGCGCGGGTGTGGCTGACGGGTCCCCGAGCGGGGGAGCGGGACCTGCTGATCGACGAGCTGCCCGGCCTGCCGGACAACATCGCCACGGGCAGCGACGGCCTGATCTGGGTCGCGCTGGCCAGCCCGATGGTCCCGGCGCTGGCTGTCGCACGGCGGCTGCCCGCGCCGCTACGGGCCGCGATCCGCGCCCTGCCGACCGCCCTGCAGCCGAACCCGCACCCGAGGGTCGGCACCATGGCGCTGGCTGCTGACGGCCAGATCGTCCACCACTTCGACGGCGAGATCCCCGGCTTCCGGGTCCTCGTCGGCGTCCGCGAGCACCACGGCCGCGTCTGGTTCGGCTCCCTCGAAAGCCGGGCCATCGCCTACCTCGATCTCTGAGCGCCAAAGCTGTGAAGGGTCCCTTCACGGACTCAGAGTCCGTGAAGGGACCCTTCACAGCCTTTGTCCCCGAGTGTTACCGGCCGGTCCATTGTGGACGGCGTCCGGCGGACCACGCGGCATAGAACTCCCGATGGTCGCGCGCGGTCATCAGGAGTGCCTGGGTGATCGCCTCCAGCTCGATGGCGCCGCCGAGGTCGCTGTCGAGTTCCCGGGTGAGCAGGACCTTCGTGGTCGAGTAGGCCAGCGCCGGACCGTCGGCGAGGCGCCGGGCCAGCGCCGTCGTCTCCGCGCCCAGCTCGGCGTCCGGGACGACCCGCGTGGCCAGGCCGATCGCCTCGGCACGGGCGGCGGGCACCTGCTCGCCCAGCATCAGCAGCTCAGTTGCCCGCCCGAGGCCGACCAGCCGCGGCAGCAGGTACGCCGAACCCATGTCCGCGCCGGCCAGGCCGACCTTCGTGAACAGGAACGCGAACTTCGCCGATTCCGCCAGCAGCCGGAAATCGCTCGCCAGCGCGAGCACCGAACCGGCGCCCGCGGCGACGCCGTTGACCGCGGCGATCACCGGGATCGGGGTCTCCCGCAGCGCCTTCACCACCGCGCCGGTCATCCGCGTGAACTCCAGCAGCCGCGCGGTCTCCATCCGCCGCAGCTCGCCGATGATCTCCTCGACGTCGCCGCCGGAGCAGAAGCCGCGGCCCTGCCCGGAGATGACCAGCACCCGCACATCGCCACGGTGCGGCAGCTCGGCGATCAGGTCCCGCAGGTCCGCGTAGACGTCGAAGGTCAGCGCGTTCAGCTTCTCCGGGCGGGTGAAGGTGACCGTCCCGACGCCATCGTCCACAGTGAACTCGAAGTGCCGCCACGAGCCGGTGATCGGGGCGCTGGCACGGAACGGGCTCATCTCTGTATTCCTCCACCGTCGAGAACGAGGGTCTGCCCGTTGATCGCGGCCGTCTCGCGGGCGGCGAGAAACGCCACCGCGTAAGCGACTTCGCGGGGTTCGAGCAACCGGCCCAGCGGTGCCGCGGCGGCCAGCGCGGCTTCCGCCTCCGTCTCGTTCCGCCCGGTGCGGGCGCGGATCCGGGCCACCGACTCGGCCGTCATGTCCGTGCGCACGAAGGCCGGGCAGACGGCGTTGGCCGTGACCCCGCTGCCCGCCACCTCGGCCGCGACCGCGCGGGTCAGCCCCACCGCGGCGTGCTTCGACGCGGTATAGCCTGCGGTGTAACGGAAACCGGCATGCCCCGCGGTCGAGGCGACGGTGACGACGCGCCCGTGATCCCGCTCCCGCATGCCCGGCAGCACCTCGCGCGTGCACAGGAAGGCGCCGGTCGCGTTCACCTCGAACTGGTCGTGCCAATCGTGCACCGTGGTCTTCGCCAGCGGCGCGCTCGCCGACACTCCGGCATTGTTGACCAGCACGTCGACCGGCCCGAGTTTCGTGAAGTACGCGTGTACCGCGGCCTCATCGGTCACGTCGCACTCGGCGCGGCCGGGGGCGTACACGGTGTCCCCGGCGCGGCGGAACCACTCCGCGATCGCCGCGCCGATCCCGCGGGTACCACCGGTGACCACGACGACCCGCGTTGTCCCTCCGGAGAAGAAGCTCACCCAAGAAATCTACACCGCAGCGGTCTGTGGTGTATAGAGTTGAGCCGTGTCCGAAGCCCAGGAACCCGCGCGCACGCCACAGCAGCTCGTGATGACGCTGCTCGGCAGCTACGTGCATCCGCGCGAGACCCGGCGGGTGTGGTCCGGCGGGCTCGTCACCCTGCTGCAGGAACTGGGCTTTTCCGACGGTGCGGCCCGGATCGCGCTGACCCGGCTGGTGCGCGGCGGGCTGCTCGCCCGGCACCGCGAGGGCCGCCTGGTGCACTACTCCCTGACCCGCCGCACGGTCGCCCTGCTGGCCGACGGCGACCGGCGCATCTTCGGCCTCGGCCGAGGCGAGCGGGAGGCGGGCACCTGGACCGTGCTGTGGCAGAACATCCCCGAGACCCGGCGCCCCGCCCGTGAACAGCTGGTGCGGCGGCTGCGTTTCCTCGGCTTCGGGCCGGTGCAGGACGGCACCTGGCTGGCCCCGCACGACCGGGAGGCCGAGGTGCTCGAATTGCTCGCCGAGCTGGACGTGACCGGCTACGCCGGGCTGATGCTGGGCACCCCGTCCGCGGGGCTGGACGTACGCCGGTTCGCCGGCCGAGCCTGGGATCTGGACGGGCTCTCCGCCCGTTACGACGCGTTCGTCACCGAGTTCGGCGGCTGCCCGCGGGAGCTGCCCGACGCCGAGGCGTTCGTCGTGCGCACCCGGCTGGTGCACGCCTTCCGGGAGTTCCCGTCCCTCGATCCGGAACTGCCCGCCGAGCTGATCCCGGCACCCGGGCGGCGGGCCGCGGCCGTCGAGCTGTTCCACGACCGCTACCGCACGCTGGCCCCGGCGGCCCAGCGGCACTTCGATCGCGCACTCTCCCCGAAGCAGTGAGGACATCATGACCGGTACCGACGACCCGCAGGCCGCGCTCAGCTACACCTCCTACCTGGCGCTCGACGAGGTGCTCGCCGCGCAGCGCCCGCGTTCGGACGAGCACGACGAGCTGCTGTTCATCGTGATCCACCAGGTGTACGAGCTGTGGTTCAAGCAGATCCTGCACGAGGCCGCGTTCCTGCAGGAGCACCTGGCCGCGGGCAGCACCGCGCACTCGATGCGCACGCTGCGCCGGATCCTGACCGTGCTCAAGGTGGTGGTCGCGCAGATCGACGTGCTGGAGACGATGACACCCAGCCAGTTCACCGGTTTCCGCGCCCGGCTGGACGCCTCCAGCGGGTTCCAGTCCGCGCAGTTCCGCGAGCTGGAGGCGGTGCTCGGCCGCCGGGACGAGCGGGTGTTCGCGCACTATCCCGCCGGGGGAGAGCAGCGTGCCCGCATCTCCGCGGCGATGCGGCGGCCCTCGGTCTTCGACTCGTTCCTGACCTACCTGGCCGGGCACGGCTACCCGGTCCGGACCGATCGCGACGTCACCGCGCCGCTGCAGCCGTCCGCGGAACTGCAGGAGGTGCTCCTGAAGGTGTACCAGGACGACGGCGGCCCCTCGACGGTCGCGGAATGCCTGGTCGATCTGGACGAAGGGATGCAGGAGTGGCGGTACCGGCACGTCAAGATGGTGGAGCGCACGATCGGGGACAAGACCGGGACGGGCGGCTCGTCGGGGGCGAACTACTTGCGCGCGACGTTGTTCCGGCCGATGTTCCCGGACCTGTGGGCCGTGCGGAGCCGGTTGTGACCACTCTCGACTCGCTGCGCGCCGAGCCGAACGCGCTCGCCCCGCACTACTCGCGCTTCGGCGTCGCCGGCCGGCTGCTGCTGTCCGCGCACTCGCACCAGGCCTGGCCGGACGTCGCGGAGGAAGGGCTGCTCGAAGCGTTCGCGGACGCCGCACGCGACGTGGACGGCAAGTGGGAGCGGGCTTTCGCGAAGGCCGGCGAGCTGCGTGCCGGGTTCCGCGAACTGCTGTCCGACCCGGCCGGGGAGTACGCGCTCGGCGCGAACACCCACGAGCTGGTGCTGCGTTTCCTGTCCGCGATCGAGCTGCCGAAGCGGCCCCGGCTGGTCACCACGGACGGGGAGTTCCACACCCTGCGCCGCCAGCTGGCCAGGCTGGCCGAGGAGGGCATCGAGGTCGTCCGGGTCCCGGCGGAACCGGTGGCGACGCTGGCCGGGCGGCTCGCCGAGCAGATCGACGGGCGCACCGCCGCGGTGCTGGTCTCGGCGGTGCTGTTCGAGACCGCGCGGATCGTGCCCGGCCTCGTGCACCTGGCCGACGCCTGCCGTGGCCGCTCGGTGGAACTGCTCGTCGACGCCTACCACGCGCTCGGAGTGGTCCCGTTCCCCGTGCACGACGGCGGGTTCACCAACGCCTGGATCCTCGGCGGCGGCTACAAATACCTGCAACTGGGCGAGGGCAACTGCTTCCTGCGGCTGCCCGCGCACGCGCAGGAGCTGCGCCCGGTGATCACCGGCTGGTACGCGGAATTCGGCGCGCTCGCCGGTGAACCGCGGCCCGGCGAGGTCGTCTACGCGACCGGCGGCGACCGGTTCGCCGGCGCCACCTACGACCCGTCGAGCCATTACCGCGGCGTGCGGGTGCAGCGGTTCTTCGCCGAGCACGGGCTGACTCCGGAATTCCTGCGTGAGGTCTCCCGGCATCAGGTCGGGCTGCTCGCCCGGTGCTTCGACGACCTCCGGCTGCCCGAGGGCGTGATCACCCGCGACCGGGATACGCCGCCGGAAGGAATTGGCGGGTTCCTCGCCCTGCGCGGCGCGCGGGCCGCGCAGCTGTGCGAGGCGCTCGCCGAGCGGGGCGTGCGCACCGACAGCCGCGGGCACCACCTGCGGTTCGGTCCCGCGCCGTACCTGTCCGACGCACAGCTGGAAGCGGCAATGTCCACCCTTCGAGACGTTCTCCGGGAGTAACCCGGGGCCGCGCTGGATTGTCTTCCACTGCGGGCATAGGTTGACCTCGTGCGCAGGCCTGGGCGACCCCCTCGCCGGTGCGCGAACCGTTCACATGACAGCGCGCGGCCACGAACCGCGCGCGGGAGACAAGGACGTCACCACCGTGACCGAAGGCGTTTTCGGCCGGCACAGCGGCCATGAACAAGTTGTGTACTGCCACCACGAGGCCAGCGGGCTCAAGGCCATCATCGGCATCTACTCGACCGCACTGGGCCCGGCGCTCGGCGGTACCCGGTTCTACCCCTACGCCACCGAGGACGAAGCGCTCGACGACGTGCTCGCGCTGTCCAAGGGCATGGCGTACAAGAACGCACTCGCCGGGCTCGATCTCGGCGGCGGCAAGGCCGTGATCATCGGCGATCCGGCGACCGTGAAGTCCGAAGCCCTGCTGCGCGCCTACGGCCGGTTCGTGGACTCCCTCGGCGGCCGCTATCTCACCGCCTGCGACATGGGCACCTACGTGCGGGACATGGACGTGGTGGCCCGCGAGACCCGGTACGTCACCGGCCGCTCGCCGGAGAACGGCGGTGCGGGCGATTCCTCCGTGCTCACGGCTTTCGGGGTCTTCCAGGGCATCCGCGCCTCGGCCGAGCACCGGTGGGGCACGCCGGAGCTGACCGGCCGCCGGGTCGGCGTGGCCGGGGTCGGCAAGGTGGGCCACATCCTGGTCGACCACCTCGTCGAGGCCGGCGCCCGGGTCGTGGTCACCGACGTGGCCGAAGCCGCGGTGGATCGCGTGCGGGCGGCGCATCCGGACGTCGCCGTAGTGTCCGATGTGGACGCCATGATCGGCACCGAGCTGGACGTGTTCGCGCCGTGCGCGCGGGGTGGCGTGCTGACCGACGAGACGGTGGCCGCGCTGCGGGCCCAGATCGTCTGCGGCGCGGCGAACAATCAGCTCGCGCACCCGGGCGTGGACAAGCTGCTGGCCGACCGCGGCGTCCTGTTCGCCCCGGACTACCTCGTCAACGCCGGCGGCGTGATCCAGGTCGACGACGAACGGCACGGCTTCGACTTCGCCCGCGCGCAGCGCAAGACCGCCGAGATCTTCGAGACCACCAAGTCGGTCTACGCGCTGGCCGAAGCGGACGGCGTGCCACCGGCGGCGGCCGCCGACCGGCTCGCCGAGCGGCGCATCGCCGAGGTCGGCCGGCTGCGCGGCATCCTCAAGGTCTGAACTGGTCTCAACGGCCTTGACCGTCTGAACGGTTCGCTTCGCTCCGGACGACGGTGCGGGGAACTCCCGGCAGCCCGGGATTCCCCGCACTCGCGTTCAGCCGCTCTTGCGGCGGAAGGTGCGCTTGTTCGCGGCGGGGCCGTGTGCCTGCCGGTTGCGTGCCCCGCCGTCCTCGTGCGAGGCCCCGGACCGGCTCTGCGCCTGCTTGCGTTCGAGCGCCTCCCGGAACTTGCGCCTGGTGTCGTCCTCCTCGCCGCTGTGCGACGATTGCGGTTCACTCATGCTGACCTCCGGAGGATGACGACGTGGGGACCGGTTCAGCCTGCCATCGACCGGGGCGCTTGGCGAGCCGATTTCCCCGCGGCGACCACGGAACTCCTGCGGGGCAAGGAAAATTCAGCCGATCAGCTGTTCCCTCGCGTCCGAACCGGACGGCTTCGCCCTCCTGCGAGCTATCCGTGGCGCCCCGGCGTGACGATGTATTGCTGCAGGCGATCTACGGCGTTGCCGATGCCCGAACGCCGGGGTGGCGGATCCGTGCGCAGCGGGATCCTGGCCACCACGATCCTGACGACACCGCCCAGCACCAACGCGCTGAACAGCGCGAGCGCGAGCCGTCCGGTCGCCAGGTCGAAGACCAGGCCACCCGAGCGTCCGTACAGGAAGCCCGAAACCACCGCCCACGCCACGGCCGCGACCCCCAGCGCGGCGGGCACTCTGGTCATGACGCCGCTGGTGAACACCACGAGAGTCAGCGGGACGACGGCGTACCCGGGATGCTCGGTGGCGCCCGCCATGTCCGCCACGATCGCAACGGTCGCCACGACTGCGCATCCGATCGGGAATCCGAACCCTCCGGGGAGCCGTCCGTCCATGCGCTCAGTGGACCGCGCGCGGGCATGGGCGCCGTGGGCGCGGACGGCATCCGTACGCGCCGTGGCGAGTTCTTGACGTCTTCTTAACCGGCCTCGCGCTCGGTCGCACGCACGATCGCGGCCACGAGCTCCGGCCACAGCGGCTCCGGCAGATCGTGGCCCATCCCGGGCAGGATCACCAGCTCCGCGTCCGCAATGGCGGCGGCGGTCGCCTTGCCGCCGGTCACGTCGATCATCTGGTCCGCGTCGCCGTGCACGACCACCGCGGGCAGCCGGACCTCGCGCAGCCCCTCGGTCCGGTCGGCGGCGGTGAGGATCGCCATCAGCTGCCGCATCGTGCCCGCCGGGTGCACTGCCCGGTCGTAGGCGCGGGTCGCCTTGTGCCGCAAGTACTCTTCCGACTCCGGATAGCCGGGTGAGCCGGTGGTGCGGTAGTTCGCGATGCTCTGCTCGATGGCCGCCTCGCGGCTGCGCGCGGGCGGCTGGGTCAGCGTGGCGAGCGCGGCCGGGGAGGTCCGGCCGACCGCCGGATCGCCGGTGGTGGACATGATCGAGGTGAGGCTCAGCAGCCGGTCCGGGTGGTCGAGGGCCAGCCGCTGCACGATCATCCCGCCCATCGAGGTGCCGGCCACGTGCGCCTTGGCGAACCCGAGTGCGTCGAACAGGCCCACCACGTCGTCGGCGAGGTCGGACAGCGAGTACGGCGCCTCCGCCTGGCCGAGATCGGCCGGATCGGGCGTGCCGAGCTCGTCGAGCCAGGTGGAGAGCCCGCAGTCGCGATTGTCGAACCGGACCACGTGGAAGCCGTGCTCGGCCAGCAGCTCGCAGAACCCGGTCTCCCAGGTGACCATCTGCGCGCCGAGGCCCATCACGAGCACGATCGGCGGGTGCGCCGGGTCGCCGAAGGCTTCGTATTCGAGTTCCAGGCCGTTGGCCTTTGCGCGTGGCATACCCCGATCATGCCGCACCGGGCACCGTGGCGGGACCGGTCACCGCTACGGTACTGGCATGGGGTCATCCTCCTCTCCGTCCGGCCCGCGCCCGGCGATCACCGCCGAGCGAATCGTCGACGCCGCGGTCGAGCTGACCGCCGAGCGCGGTTTGGAAAACTGGACACTGCGCGAGCTCGCCGGTGTGCTCGGCGCCTATCCGGCGGTGCTCTACCACCACGTCGGCGACCGGGACGCGCTGATCTGCGCGGTGCTCGACCGGGTGGTCGCCACCCTCCCCATCCCGGAGGAGGGACTGCACTGGCAGGAGTGGTTCGCCCAGTTGCTCGCCGACGTGCGCACGGTGCTGCACCGGTATCCGGGCACAGCCCGCTGGATGGTGCGCTTCGCCCCGTCGGTCACCGCGGCGACGACCCTGGTGGACCGCGGCATCCGGTTGCTGCAGGAAGCCGGGTTCGGCGACGAGAGTTCGCTCATCCTGCACATGCTGACCACGACCGCCTGCCAGTTCGTCGCGACGGAGGACGACCGCAACAGCCCCGCCTTCTCACAGCGCCTGGACAACGCCGCCGAGTACGCCCGCCACCATGACGACCCGGACCACCCCGGCCTGGCCACCCACGCCAAGATGATGAAGGCCCGGCAGGCCGACCCGGAACTCGCCGCGGACTATCAGGCGCAGATGTACGAGTACGCGATCCGCCGCTGTCTGGACGGCCTGGCCGTACGGCTGGCGGAACTGAACGGCTGACCCGGGGCCGCGATCGCGCGGTCGCGGTGCGGCGGGATCCGGCCGGATCCTTGCGACGGGTGGATGTGCCGTGCTTTCCGGTGACGGGGAGGGCTCGCCCCGTCGAGGTAGATCGGTGGGGATGGGCGGCGCCCTGTCTTGCGGACACCCCGGTCAGTCGTGTGGCTACGCCGCGATCGTGGGGCCGTGGTGCGAATTCGCGAGACGCGGTCGGACTGACCGTTCACCGGTGGCTGAGCGAAGGCTCGCCCTGCCGAGGCAGGGCCGATGGGCGAGTAGCTCGCCGGAGAGCGGGGTCGGCCGCGCGTCTCCGGATCGATCGCATCGCCCAGTGTCGCCAGGTCCGGCCGAATCCTTACGCCGAGCCACCCGCTCACCAGCGGCTGGCTCGGGTCGGCCTGAGGCGCTTTCCGCGGACCGCAAAGCCACATCCCGCCGAAGCGCATCCGCCCGGCCGGGCCGGCACCCGCCGGACCGGAGCAGCTGCGGTCCGAACCGACGGGCCGCACAGCTCGCCGGGCTTTTCCGAACCGCCCCCGGCCTCGGAGGATCCGGCGTAGCGTGGACCGTACCGGGGGTTCGCACCTCCGGCGGGGCCCCCGGCACTCCCTCCCCCTCGTGGTGCCGGGGGCACTCCCTCAGCCCGGGTGCGGGTCCTGGATCGTCGGGAACACCTCCCGCACCAGCGTCACCAGGGATCGGCTCAGCAGGGTGTGCACCTGGGCGCGAGAGAGCGAGCCGAGCACCAGCCACTCCCGGCCGGCCGCCTTCACCATCCCCGCGAACGCGCGCACCGTGGCGTTGAGTTCCTCGCCGTGGTCGCTCTCGCGGGACAGCCCCACCATCTCCAGTACGCGGTCAGCCGAGGCGCGATCGCCCTCGACGAGGATCCGGTCCACCTCCGGATCGCGGCCGATGCCCTCCGGCGCGATCGCGGCCAGCCACATCTTCTCCTGCCCGCAGACCATGTCCAGGAGCAAGTCGATGGCCACCTCCACGCGCAGTTCCAGCGGGCCGTGGGGGATACCCTCCAGCGCCAGCCGCGGCACGGTCAGCGCACGCCGCAGGATTTCCAGGTACAGCTCGCGTTTCGTGCCGAAATAGTGGTTGATCAGCCCGCGGGCCACGCCTGCCTCGTGTGCGATGTCCGAAGTGGACACGTCCGAGTACGGGCGGGCGCCGAACAGGCGGGCGGCGCAGGCGTAGATCTGCTCCTTGCGCTCGTCCGGTTCCAATCTCCGCCATTTCGGCGCCGGCTCGATGCTCATCCGGTGATGGTCTCATGATCGGTTCAGGGGCGGGGATTAATCGTGGGAATGTCGGCCGGGCAGACACGTTCGGAGGGCTACCGCCGGGTACGGCTTGACGGCTTCGCTCCGCGCGTCCGAGAAAAGGACCTGCCGCTTCGCGGCTCGTGACCAGCGAAAATCACCGGCCGTGTCCGATCCGGGACCGGGAAAACCGCGATTCCGGAGTTCCGCGCCGAAGCCGTGGCCCGGCAGTCGAAAATCGAGCGGACCACAAAAATCCGGGGAGTGTCGCGCGAATCCGGCGAGCATGGTGCTGCATTGTGCACCGAAACCGGATCGGTGAAGAAGTTCACCGCCGGGTGGTATTCCCGTCGGATTCCGGCTCCGGTCCGGGGTCGTCGTCCCCGGTGGGCAGCAGCAGGGTGAACGTGGGCGGATCCGGGCGGGTCAGCCGCAGGCGGCCGCCCTCCGCCTCGGCGAGGCCGCGGGCCAGGCGGAGGCCGATACCGTGCCCCGGCGCGGGTTCCGGCTGCTCGAACGGGTCCTGCTCGCCCAGATCGGGGCCTTCGTCGGAGACGTCCACGGCGAGCACCTCGCCGGCGTCGCGTGCGAGTACGGTGACGGTGCCGCGGCCGTGGGTGATCGAGTTGTCCAGCAGTACCGCCAGAATCTGCCGGACCGCCGCCGCGGAAGCCCGGACCGGCGGCGGATCCCGCAGCTCCACGCGCAGCGCCCGCCCGCCGGGCAGCGGGGTGGACTGCAGCTCGGCCAGCAACGCGCGCAAATCCAGCACCGCGCGCGTGGCACGGCGTTCCCGGGACAGCGCGAGCAGATCTTCGACCGTGCGTTCCAGCCGGTCGACCGACCCGAGGCCGGCACGAATTGCGGCGTACGGATCCGTGCCCGGCGTTTCGAGCGCGGCTTCCAGCTGCAGCCGAAGCCCGGCCAGCGGTGTGCGCAGCTGGTGCGAAGCCTCCGCGGAGAACGCCCGTTCGCGCGCCAGCGTTTCGCCGATCCGCTCGGCTGTGGCGTCGAGCGCGGCACCGACCCTGTCGATCTCCTCGATCGAGGATTTCGGTGCCCTGGCAGTGAAATCGCCCTCGCCGAGCCGGCCGGCCGCGGCGGCCAGCTCCTCCAGCGGGCGGGTGAGCCGTCCGGCGAGCCGCCGGGCGACCAGCCGGCCCGCCACCACCGCGGCAGCCGCGCAGCCGGCCATCGCGAGCCAGCTCAGGCCGACCTCGCGCACCAGTTCGGACTGGGGGAGCGCGGTCCGCACCACCCCGGTGAGATGCGGACCGGCGACCACCGGGACGGCGAGCACGTCGTCCGCGCCGATCTGGCCGTCGACCATGTCGCGACGCGTGCTGACGACCTCGCGCACCACCTCGTCGGCCTCCGCCGGACCCTGCCCGGCGACGAGCCTCCCGGCCGCGTCGTACACGCCGACCCGCGTGCCCTCCGGCAGATCGTTGCCGGGCAGGCGTGGAACGCGGCCGTTGGCGAGCGCATCGGCCACCACGACCGCCGTACGGTCGGCGGCACGCTCCAGCTCGGACGTCGTGTGCGTCCGGTAGTACCACAGCAGCCCGGCCGCGAGCGGCAGTCCGAACAGGGCCGTCGCCAGCACCGCGACCACCACGGTGATCGTCACGATCCGGCGGCGCACGGATCAGGCCTCCTCTAGGCGGTACCCGTGCCCGCGCAGCGTCGCGATCCGCGGCACGTCGCCGGACGTACCGGCCGCCGCGGCGAGCTTGCGGCGGACCGCCGCGATGTGCACGTCCAGCGTCTTGGTCGAACCGTGCCAGTGCGCGTCCCACACCTCGGCCATCAGCGTGTCCCGGCTGACCGCCACCCCCGGCTGCCCGGCGAGCCGCGCGAGCAGGTCGAACTCCCGCGCCCGCAACGGCACCTCCCGGCCGCCGAGGGCGACCCGCCGCCCGGCGACGTCCACCACGAGCGCGCCGATGGTGAGCACCGGCGCGGACGGCGGTGCCGGGGCACCGCGGCGCAGATGCGCGCGCACCCGCGCGAGCAGCTCGGTCAGCCGGATGGGTTTCGTCAGGTAGTCGTCCGCGCCGGATTCGAGCCCGACGACCACGTCCATCTCGTCCGCCCGCGCGGTCAGGATGACCAGCACCGCCGACGGCATCGCGGCGCGCAGCCTGCGGCAGACCTCGATGCCGTCGAGGTCGGGCAGGCCCAGGTCGAGTAGGACCAGCTCGACCGGTCCCGCCCGCAGCGCCCCGCGCCCGTCCCGGCACCAGTGCACCTCGTGACCGTGCGTGCGCAGCGCGGATTCGAGCACGGTGCCGATCGCCGCGTCGTCTTCCACCACCAGCACCTTGGCCACGTCCGAAGCGTAACCAACCGCAGTCGCCCCTCGGGCATAGTGGCGGACATGCGCGTTCTGTATCCGGAAATCGAGCCCTATGACCATGGGATGCTGCCGGTCGGTGACGGTAACGCGCTGTATTGGGAGGAATGCGGCAATCCCGAGGGCAAGCCGGTGGTGTTCTTGCACGGCGGCCCCGGCGGCGGGACCCTCCCGCGGCACCGGCGGCTGTTCGATCCGCGTCGCTACCGGATCGTGCTGTTCGACCAGCGAGGCTGCGGACGCAGCACCCCGCACGGCAGCACGCCGGAGGCAGACCTGGCGGTGAACACCACCTGGCACCTGGTGGCCGACCTGGAACGGCTCCGCGAGGCGCGGGGGATCGAGAAGTGGCAGATGCTCGGCGGCTCCTGGGGCTGCGTGCTCGCGCTGGCCTACGCCGAGATGTATCCGGACCGGGTGAGCGAGCTGGTGCTGCGCGGAGTGGCGACGTTGCGGCGCAAGGAGGTGCAGTGGCTCTACGGCGGCGGCGCGGCCTGCCTGTTCCCGGAGGCCTGGTCGCGGTTCCTGGCCCCGGTGCCCTATGCCAGCCGTGGGGCGGATCTGATCGAGGTCTACCACGAGCTGCTGCACCACCCGGACCCCGACGTACACCGGCCCGCCGCGCAGGCGTGGAGCCGGTGGGAGGGCGAGACGGTGAAGTTCACCCCGCACGCCGGCGTGGTCGACGCGTTCGCCGAACCGGAGTTCGCGCTGGCCATCGCCCGGATCGAGAACCACTACTTCCGGCACGGTGGCTGGCTCGCCGAGGATCAGCTGCTGCGTGAGGCGGGCAAGCTGGCGGGCATCCCGTGCGTGCTGGTCCAGGGCCGCTACGACGTGGTCACCCCGCCCACCACCGCTTGGGAGCTGGCCCAGGTCCTGCCCGGCGCGGAACTGCACCTGATCGGCGACGCCGGCCACGCCTTCGACGAGCCCGGCATCCTGCACGAGCTGATCGGCACCACCGACCGGTTCGCCCGGGTCTGATCGCCGCGCCGTCCCAGGGCTGTGAAGGGTCCCTTCACGGACTCAGCGTCCGTGAAGGGACCCTTCACAGCCTTTCGCCCGGGTGTGATTCGTGCTGCGGGAGGGGTGGCGGGGCACCGAACCGCGGGCGGGTCGGCTACGAATGACGGTCATGGCACTGCTGCGCACCCGAGACCGCTGGACCCCGCTCGAAGGGGAGTTGCTCGGCTTCGGCCGGATGCAGGCGTATGGCCGGAGTTTCGCCCGCCACGGCCGCGGCGCCTGGTTTCACTTCGCGATCGAGTTCGTGTGGCAGCTGCTCACCCTGAGCACCCGGTTCTGCGTGCGCGGCGCTCGGCACCTGCCGTCCTCCGGCGGCGCCGTGGTGGTCTCGAACCACCTGTCGTTCGCCGATTCGGCCACCCTCACCGCGTTCTGCCTCGGAGCCGGCCGGGTCCCGCGCTACCTGGCCAAGGCGAGCCTGTGGCGGGCGCCGGTGATCGGCTCGGTGATGCGCTCGGGGCGGCACATCCCGGTGCACCGCGGCGCGACCACCGCCGCCGACGCCTACCGCGACGCCGTGGCCGCGGTCCGCGAGGGCGAATGCGTGACGATCTTCCCGGAGGCCACCTTCTCCGCCGACCCGGCAGGCTGGCCGATGAAGGGCAAGACCGGCGCCGCCCGGATCGCGCTCGCCACCGGGGCGCCGGTGATCCCGGTCGCGAACTGGGGCACGCACGACCTCCTTCCCGCAGGCGCTTGGTTTCCGCGCATGACGCCGCGGCGGACCGTGCAGCTGCTCGCCGGGCCGCCGGTGGACCTGTCCGATCTGACCGGCCGCGAGCCGACCCGCGCCGTGCTGGCCGAGGCGACCGCCCGGATCATGGCCGCGGTTACCGCGCTGCTCGGCGAAATCCGCGGTGAACAGCCGCCTTCGGTGCTCCGGGAAGCCTGATGGCGCGACCGGTCCGTCCGGGTGCCGAACGCCACTGTCGCTTCTCGGCTGCGGCGCCGCGCTGATCGGCTTCGCCGGGTAGCTTCGAGGCTATGAGCGCACACTATGACGTGGTGGTCCTCGGTGCCGGGGTCGGTGGGTACGTGGCGGCGATCCGGGCGTCCCAGCTCGGCTTGAGCGCGGCCGTGGTGGAGGAGAAATACTGGGGCGGGGTATGCCTCAACGTCGGGTGTATTCCCTCGAAGGCGCTGCTGCGCAACGCCGAGCTGGCGCACATCGTGCGGGATGAGGCCGCCACCTACGGCATTTCCTCGGACGGCGAGATCCGCTTCGATTATGCGGCCGCCTACGAGCGCAGCCGCAAGGTCGCCGACGGGCGCGTCAAGGGCGTGCACTTCCTGATGAAGAAGAACAAGATCACCGAATACCAGGGCCACGGCACCTTCGTCGACGACCACACGCTCGAGGTCGGCGGCGAGCGGATCACCTTCGGCCACTGCGTGATCGCGACCGGTGCCACCGCCCGGCTGCTGCCCGGGACCCAGCGCAGCGCACGCGTGGTCACCTACGAGCAGCAGATCATGGAGAGCGAGGTGCCCGGCAGCATCGTGATCGCCCGGGCCGGCGCGATCGGTGTCGAATTCGCTTACGTGCTGCGCAATTACGGCGTGGACGTGACCATTGTGGAATTTCTCGACCGGATGGTCCCCTTGGAGGACGCCGAGGTGTCGGCGGAGCTGGCCAAGCGGTACCGCAAACTCGGCATCAAGGTGCTCACCGGCACCCGCGTCGAGGCGATCGACGATTCCGGGTCCAAGGTCGCCGTCACCGTCTCGAAGGACGGCACCCGGCAGGTGCTGGAGGCCGACCGGGTCCTGCAGGCCATCGGTTTCCAGCCCAACGTCGCAGGCTACGGCCTGGAGAACACCGGCGTCGCCCTCACCGACCGCGGCGCGATCGCCGTCGACGGCCGGGGCCGCACGAACGTCCCGCACATCTTCGCGATCGGCGACGTGACCGCGAAACTGATGCTCGCCCACGCCTCGGAGTCGATGGGCATCGTCGCCGCCGAGACGATCGCCGGCGCGGAGACCATGGAGCTGGACTTCGTGATGATCCCGCGGGCAACCTACTGTCAGCCGCAGATCGCCAGCTTCGGCTGGACCGAACAGCAGGCCCGCGACCAGGGCTACGATGTGCAGGTGGCGAAGTTCCCCTTCACCGCCAACGGAAAAGCCCACGGCCTCGGCGACGCCGCCGGCTTCGTGAAGATCCTCAGCGACGCGAAATACGGCGAACTGCTCGGCGCACACCTGATCGGCCCGGACGTGACCGAGCTGCTCCCGGAACTGACCCTGGCCCGGCAATGGGACTTGACCGTGCACGAGGTGGCCCGCAACGTGCACGCGCACCCGACCCTGGGCGAAGCGGTGAAGGAAGCCGTGCACGGGCTGGCCGGGCATATGATCAACTTCTGATGGGTGAGCCTGCCCTGGCCTGCGGGGTTCGCGGGTCAGGGCGGGTTCGAGCCGTCCCGCGGTTTGGTCCGGCTGATCTTCTGAGACGCAGAGGGAGGGCGCCGCGCTGTGCGGCGACGAGGTGCGGCTAGGCAGACGGAGCCGGCAAAGAAGTCCGCTTCAGCTGACCACCGGCACCGAATGTCAGTCCACTATGGATCGACACCCTCACTCATCCCGCCGATAATGCCCATACGGGCAGGCATCGACCAGCGTCACCCGCACCACAGCCCCGCTGGGAACCGGATACTCCCGCTGTTCCCCCGGTTTCGCGCCGTGCAAAGCTTGCCCCAGCGGCGAATCCGGCGAACAGACCTCGAGATCATCGACCGCCCGGGCGCCGAGCAGCACGACCTCGGTCGCGCCGTCGTCGTAGCCGAGGGTGAGGACCATGCCGGGCTCGGCGATCCCGTCGTCGGGTGGGTCCTGGCCGACGACGGCGTGCTGCAGCAAGCTTTCCAGCTCGCGGATCCGCCCCTGCCGGTGCCGGTCGTGCACCAGCCGATCCGGCTCGCCGTCGGGTGTGCGTTCGCGGTGCAGGTCGGCGAGTTCCGCGACGAGACGGGCGTGGGCTTCCGACGTCAGCCAGTGCGGCGAAGGAGTCAACGTCATGGCAATGCCTTTCAGGGACACATGGACGCATGGTCGTCCGTGGGGGCGGGATGGCCCAGCCCCCACGGACTTGCGGAAGAGCCTCAGCGAGGCTCGGGCTTGTGCACGAGCGCGCCGGCTTCGGCGGCGAAGCCGCTCGCGGCTTTCATCAGGATGTCCCTTTCGATGCGCAGCAAGGTGTTCTCCGCGCGCAGGAAGATCAGTTCGGCCTGTTCGTCGCCGGTCAGCACCGGCCGGTCGGCGGGCCGCGTCATCGCAGCGGGTCGAACGGGCGCAGGGCCGCGGGCTGCCTGCCGGTGGTGATCTGCTCGGCGAGCAGCTGCCCGGTCACCGCTCCGTGCGTCAGGCCCCACATCCCGTGCCCGCCTGCGACGTACAGCCCGTCCGCGTCTGTCGCGCCGATCACCGGCCGCCCGTCCGCGCTGACCGGGCGAGAGCCGACCCAGGTGTCGGTGCACTGCGACCAGTCCAGGCCCTTCAGCAGTGGCCGTGCCGAAGCGATGATCGCGTCTACTCGCGCCGGGTAGAGAGGGTCGTCGGGCTTGCGGAACTCCATCGTCCCCGCCACCCGTAGCTTGCCCTGGTACGGCGTACACGCCACCCGGATGCCCGGCAGGTACATCGGGCCGGGCACCGGCTCGTCGGTCGGGACCGTGAAGGAGTACCCACGCCCGGCGCGCACTGGCACCCGTACGCCCCACTTACCGGCCAGCCCGCCCAGCCACGCCCCTGTCGCGAGCACGACGGCGTTGGCGCTGACAGTCTGCCCGCTTGCGGACTGCACGGTGTACGCGTGCCCATGCTGGCGAAGCGCAGTGACCTCGAAGCGGTGACGGATCGTCCCGCCGCGGCCGACCACCGCACGGGCCAGGGACTCGACGAACCGCCCGGGATCGACGTACCGCTGGCCGTCGATCCGGATACCGGCCTGGATCCGCTCGGTGACCTGCGGGAAGTGCTCGCGCAGCGCCGGGCCGTCGAACCGGGTCCAGCACACCTTCTGCCCTGCGTCGCCGAGCCGGTCCAGCTCCGCGACGAGCGTCCCGGCCTGCGCGGCGTTCTCGAACAGGGCGGTGATCGGCGCGTCGATGGTCGGCGCGTCCACCCCGTGCTCGGTCAGCACGTCGAACGCTTCCAGGCACTTTTCGTTGAACGGCAGGTTGGCGCGCACCGCCCGGTTCCACGACCTCGAGGTGCAGTTGGCCGCGAACCGCGCGAGGAACTGCCACAATCGCGGGTCCGGGCTCGTCGGGACGTGCAGTGGCGCCTGCCGGTCGAACAGGCTGCGCAGCCCGTAGCGGAGCACGGGGGGCTCGTTGAGCGGGATCGCGAGCCCGGGGGAGAGCCAGCCGGCGTTGCCCCACGACGAGCCCGCCGCGATGCCCGCACGGTCGACCACGGTCACCCGCACGCCGCGTTCCTGCAGGAACCACGCGGTCGACAGGCCGACGATGCCTGCACCGACCACGATCACCGAGCGTGGTCCGCCGTTCATCCGGTGGTGAGCGCCCATCCGTCTTCCTCCGCCAAGCTGTGTTGCCGTACCGGCGTACTGCCGATGCGGTCAGGATGACCCGGATCCGGCGGGCTTGCGTTGTCGGATCCGGCCAATCCGGTGGCCTGGTCTTGTCCGGATCGGTCAATCCTGCGGGTCGGCGACCGCCAGTTCGATGATCATCGCCAGCCGTTTGGCGGGCAGGTCGAGCCGCAAAGGGGTTACCGCGGCCATCTTCCGCAACCGGTAACGGATCGTGTTCGGATGCACACCCAGCCGTTCCGCGGCCTCGGTCAGCTCGCCCTGCGTTTCCAGCCACGCGCGCAGCGTCGCGACGTAGCTGGTGCCGTTCGCGGCGTCGTGCCGGGCGAGGTCGGCGATCGGCCCGCGGGCAGGGGCCCGGCCGGCTGCCGCGGCGGCACGCAGCCGCAGGATCAGGATGTCGTCCCAGGACTCGTCGTAGGCGAGGGTGGCACCCGGCTCCGGGCGGGTGTCGTGCAGCGCCAGGCATTCGTCGGATTCCCGGCGGCTGGCCGGCAGTTCCGCGGTCGTGGCGGCCCCGCCGATCCCGGCCGCGACGGTGACCTGCGCGGGCAGCGCGGTCCGGATGCCGTCGAGCCACGCACGGGCGATCGCCACGTCCTCGCCGGGCAGGATGGTGTAGACGGTGTTGCTGAACAGCGTGCTCCGGCCCGGCCTCGACCAGCCGAACCCGGTGGTCGCACGTTCGAAGGCGACCAGCAGCGCTGCGTGGCGCTCCTGCGCGATGTGCGCTTGGAGCGCCAGTACCCGGAATCGGCCAGGTGGCAGGCCAAGCCTGCTCAGCACCGCCGCCGCGTCCGGCGTGCCTTCCAGCAGCCGGATCACCAGGTCCGACTCGATCTGCCGTTCGAGATCGGCGCTCGCCCGCGAGCGCAGCAGGTGCAGCCCGACCGTGCGGGAACTGTCGTGCAGGACCGTGCTCCGCACGTCCGACAGCGGGGCCGGGCACTCCACCCAGATCGAGCCGAGCGTCTGGTGCCCGGCCCGGACCGCGACGACCATCCGCCCGGTCAGCCCGTGCTCGGGCGCGGCCTCGACGAACAGCGGTTCGTCGGACTCGGCAAGGTGCGCGAACACGCCGCGCCGCTCGAACAACTCCCGCGCCGGCTCCGGCACCCGCCTGCCCAGGATCGTCTCCAGCCGCACCCGGTCCGCGCCCTGCTGACGACTGGAGTACGCGAGCACGCGGGAGAGCTGGTCCTCGATGGTGACCGCACTGCCCAGCGCGTCGGCGAGGCTGTCGGCCAGCGCGAACAGGTCGGTGGGGCCACGGCCGGACTCCGTCTCACGCCCTTCGAGCACCAGCCCGTAGACCACCCCGGCGAGCTGCCCCCACGACACTTCCGGATCCATCAGCAGCACCGCGACCCGGCCGTCCTCCGCCTGCTCCACCGCGTCCGCGCCGGGCGGCGCCGACCCCCGCACCAGCACGACCGACGCCCTCGCCGCAGCCGCCCGCCCGACGGCTTCGAGTACCGACCCGGCCCCCACCGCGAGGTAGACATCGCCCCGCGACCGCCGCGGGTCGGCGGGGTCGTCCATCACCACGTCGCGCAACGCCACTTCCCGCGAGACCGGGCAGCAGCACAACCGCGCGCCGTACCCACCGAGGACGTTGACGAGCCGATCCAGCGTGACCATGCCCAGTTCATACCCGAAGGCGTTGCCCGGGTCGCTCCTGGACCGGTACTGCGCGGTCCGTCGTTTCCGGTCGGAATGACCTCCGCGATCCGGAATCATTCCCGTATCGATCGGGCGTCCGCCGATCGGCGATTCCGAGCCTCGGCTCCCCCGGGTGAGCGTCACTCCGCCGAGGAGATCCCGTTGCGGAATCCGGCTCCGGCCGGAAGGCTGGGGCAGCGAGGGAGGCTGCGTCGTGAACGGCCGGAACCGTGGCAGCGGTTCCCGTCCGGGGCGCCCGGCCGCTGCGGGGATGGCGTTTCGGTTCGCGTTCACCGGATGAATCCGAAGCGATGTCACGAGGATCGGTGATTCGACGTGCGCCTCGAAAGCAGAACGGTTCTCGTCCCACGGGCGCGGTGTTCGGCGGAGATCGAGGACCGGCGGCTGGCGGACTGTGCCCGCACCGGCGACGTGGACGCGTTCGGTGAGCTGGTGCACCGCTACTGCGGGGTGGTCTTCTGCCTGATCCGCCGCCGCGTGGGTGATCCCGCCGAAGCCGAGCGCCGGACGATAGAGGTCTTCTGCGCGACCTGGCGCGAGCTGCAGCACCCGGAGCGCCCGCAGCGGCGGTTCCTCGCCATGCTCAGCCGCGCGGTGACCGTGAACCTGGCCCAGTAGCGCGCTCAACCCAGAAGGCTGTGAAGGGTCCCTTCACGGACTCAGAGTCCGTGAAGGGACCCTTCACAGCCCCTCGCCCGGGAGCCGCGGGGTAGGGTCACCCGGCAGCGAGCGAGGAGGGTGTCGTGACAGCCGATACCGCAGTCGTCACCGGCGCGGGGTCCGGGCTCGGACGGTGTATCGCCCGCGCTCTGCTCGCCGCCGGCTACCGGGTCGCCCTGGCCGGGCGGCGCGCGGATGCGCTCGCCGAGACCGCCGGCGACGAGCCGCACGCGCTGGTGGTGCCCACCGACGTCGCCGACCCGGAATCCGTGGCAGCGCTCTTCACCACGGTGCGCTCGGCCTGGGGACGGCTGGACCTGCTGGTGAACAACGCCGGCGTCTCACTCGGAGGCACGGTCGCCGACCTGTCCGTGGCGGACTGGCGCCGCACCGTGGACACCAATCTCACCGGCATGTTCCTGTGCGCGCAGCAGGCCGTACGCCTGATGCGCGAGCAAGACCCGCGTGGCGGGCGGATCATCAACAACGGCTCCGTCTCCTCGCACGTCCCGCGCCCGGCCAGCGTCGCCTACACCGCGACCAAACACGCCGTCACCGGGCTCACCCGCTCGATCTCGCTCGACGGCCGCGCCTGGAATGTCGCATGTGGACAGATCGACATCGGCAACGCGGCCACCGAGATGACC
The DNA here is from genome assembly GCF_003600245.1 of Amycolatopsis panacis. Lineage (NCBI taxonomy): Bacteria > Bacillati > Actinomycetota > Actinomycetes > Pseudonocardiales > Pseudonocardiaceae > Amycolatopsis > Amycolatopsis panacis. The sequence continues at coordinate 5,980 of NZ_QZFV01000071.1, read as the reverse complement.
GAGCGGATGGCCGAGGGCGTCCCCCAGCCGGACGGCGGGGTGATCGCGGAGCCGACCTTCGACCCCGGCCACGCCGCGGACGCCGTGCTGTACATGGCCGGGCTCCCGCTGGACGCCAACGTCCAGTTCCTCACCATCACGGCGACCACGATGCCGTTCATCGGCCGGGGCTGACCCGAGGGGCGACGCGGGAGTTCACGGTGCCTGGTGTCGCGAAGGCACCGTGACCGCGAACGTTTCCGCTGCTGGACGAACCAACCCCGCGCCGGAACCGCCATCGAGCAGCGTCCCGCCGCTTCAGGGCGCGAGCAACGGCAGCAACGGCTTCCGCACCGCGGTCGCCACCCCATCCGAAGCCGCCGCGGCCGCGACCCGCTCGTCCGACGGCGTGCCGTAGGACGTCGTGCGCTGCCGCAGCGGACGGCCGAGCGGCTCGACCATCGCCCGCATGTCACTGATCGTCTTGTACGAACCGTTCGCCGCGCCCGCCATCCGGCTGATCGTCTCCTCCATCAGCGTGCCGCCGATGTCGTTGACCCCGCCCCGCAGCACCGCCCGGCTGCCTTCCTCGCCCAGCTTCACCCAGGAACTCTGGATGTTGTCGATCGTGCCGTGCAGCAGCAGCCGCGCCAGTGCGTGCACCGCGCGGTTCTCCCGCATCGTGGTGCCCGCCCGCGCCAGCCCGGCCAGATAGATCGGCGCGTTCTGGTGGATGAACGGCAGCAGCACGAACTCGCTGAAGCCGCGTTTCCCGTGCCGCTGGAGGCCTTCCCGCTGCAGCCGTGCGAGCAGCTTCAGGTGCCCGACCCAGTGCGCCGGGTTGTCCACATGGCCGTACATCATGGTGGACGTGGTCGGCAGCCCGATCTCGTGCGCGGTGGTGACCACCTCGATCCACGCCGAGGTGGGCAGCTTGCCCTTGGTGAGTACCCAGCGCACGTCGTCGTCGAGGATCTCCGCCGCGGTGCCCGGCAGTGAGTCCACACCGGACTCCTTCGCCCGCACCAGCCAGTCGCGAATGGACAGATTCGTCCGTGAGGCGCCGTTCACCACCTCCATCGGGCTGAACGAGTGCAGGTGGATGTCCGGCTGCCGTCGTTTGACCTCGGCCGCCAGGTCGAAGTACGCGGTACCGGGCAGATCCGGGTGGATCCCGCCCTGCATGCAGATCTCGGTCGCGCCGGCGGCCCACGCCTCGTCCACCCGATCGCCCACCTGCTCCAGTGACAGCGTGAACGCGTCCGCGTCGGTGCGCCGCTGCGCGAACGCGCAGAACCGGCAACCGGTGTAGCAGACGTTGGTGAAGTTGATGTTCCGCGTGACCACGAACGTCACGTCGTCGCCGTTGACCTCGCGACGCAGGTCATCGGCCAGCCCGGTCAACGCTTCCAGCTCCGGGCCGTCGGCGTGCAGCAACGCCAGAGCCGCATCGTCGGACAGTCCAGCCGGATCCTTTTCCGCGCTGCGCAAGGCATCCCGGATGTCGGTGTCGAACCTCTGCGGACCGGACTTGATCTTGTCCGCCAGCTCGTTCCAGTCGCCGTAGACCGAATCGAAGTCACCACGCCGATCGCCGGTCCGGCCGGTGGTGTCGATCTCGGTGTGCAGATCGGTACGGCCGGACTCCTGCCAGCCGCCGTCCGGCTCCTGCCACGGAATACCGACCGGGACAGCGCCTTCGCGGGCCAGGCCGGTCTCCCCGTCGACCAGCGCGGCGACGTGCCGAGTGATCCGCGGATCCAGCCACGGCTCGCCGCGCCGGATGTACTCCGGGTAGATGGTCAGCCGTTCCTTCAGCGCGTACCCGGCCTTCTCGGTCTGCCGTGCCAGCTCGTCGGTCTGCGGCCAGGCCCGCTCCGGGTTCACGTGGTCCGGCGTGAGCGGCGAAACGCCGCCCCAGTCGTCGATTCCCGCGCGGATCATCAGGTCGTACTGGTCGCCGATCAGGTTCGGCGGCGCCTGGATCCGCATCCGCGGCCCGAGGACCAGCCGTGCCACCGCGATGTTCGCGGCCAGCTCCGCCAGATCGGCATCCGGGGTCGCCCGCATCTTCGTGTCCGGTTTGGCCCGGAAGTTCTGCACGATGACTTCCTGGATCCCGCCGTACTCACGCGCGGTCCTGCGGAGGGCGAACAGCGCCTCCGCGCGTTCCTCGTGCGTCTCGCCGATGCCGATCAGCACCCCGGTGGTGAACGGCACCGAACTGCGCCCCGCGTCGTCGAGCACGCGCAGCCGGACCTCGGGATCCTTGTCCGGCGAACCGTAATGCGGGCCGCCCTTCTCGCTCCACAGCCGCCGCGCGGTGGTCTCCAGCATCATGCCCATCGACGGCGCGACCGGCTTGAGCCGCTGGAAATCCTGCCAGGACAACACTCCCGGGTTCAGGTGCGGCAGCAGACCGGTCTCCTCCAGCACCCGGATCGCCATCGCGCGGACGTAGGAGAGCGTGTCGTCGTAGCCGTGCGCGTCGAGCCATTCGCGGGCGGCCGTCCACCGGTCCTCCGGCCGGTCGCCGAGCGTGAACAGGGCCTCCTTACAGCCCATCTCGGCGCCCTTGCGCGCGATGTCGAGGACCTCGTCGGGGGAGAGGAACGGGGATTCGAGCCGCCCCGGCACGGTCACGAACGTGCAGTAGCCGCAGCGGTCCCGGCACAACCGGGTCAGCGGGATGAACACCTTGCGGCTGTAGGTGATCACGCCCGCGCGGCCGGCTTCCTCAAGCCCGGCGTCCCGGACACGGGAGGCGTGCTCGGACAGCGTCACGAGGTCTTCGCCACGAGCGTGCAGCAGCACCGTCGTTTCGGCGATGTCGAGCGTCTTCCCATCCCGTGCACGGGCGAGCGCACGGCGCATCGCGGAGGCGGTCGGGGCGGTGGAGTCCGGGGCGGGTTCCATTCCCGCCACGCTAGGACTCGCCCGCGTCCGGCGGCCAGTGCGTCGCGCGCCCACCGCTCACCCGTCCGAGTCCGGTGATCATTGACGCAGGTCAGCGCACTGTGCCGGTTGCCACGGACCGCAGGCACCGGTATTACCTAAAGAGTGGCGTCGGTGATCGGGAAACGAATCGGCGGCCGGGTCTACTACTACCTGGCCGAGTCCGCGCGGGTGAACGGGAAACCACGCGTCGTCGGCCAGCGCTACCTCGGCACGGCCGAGGACATCGCGACGGCGATGGCCGGGGGCTCGGCCGAAGCGGCCGGCGCGCGGCACCGGACGTTCGGCGATGTCGCCGCGGTGTGGGGCACGTTGCAGCGGCTCGAACTGATCCGCCGCGTCGACGAGGCGGCCGGTGCCCAGCGAGCGAAGCCGACGCTGGGGTTCCACCTCGCGCTGGCCGTGCTGCACCGGGCGACCGCCCCGGGCACCGAGTTCGAACAGTGGTGGTCCGGCTGCGTCGCCCAGGACCTGATCCGGCCGCGCCCTCGGAAGGACGCGATCACCGCGGCGAGCCATCATCGCGCGATGCGGCGGCTCACCGAGGAGCGGATCAGCGGCGTCGAAGCGGCCGTCGCCGAGGCCGTCCGGGACTTGCTAGGCGACGACGGCACCGAAGCGCTCGCCGTCGACGTCGCGCAGTTCGCCGCCTTCACCGCTGCGGATTGCACGTCGTCGCCCGGCAAGGACGTTCTCGCCGGGCTCGGCCTGGTCGTCACCCGAGACGGCGCCATTCCGCTCGTTTCGCGCGTATACCGGCGCGACTCGGCGCCCACGTTCGGCGCGCTCGCCGGTGAGCTGGGCGGACGCTACCCGGATGCCGAGGTCACGCTCGTCTTCCACGCCGGGCAGGCCGGGCAGCTGGACCTCGGTGCACGCAGCGGATTCGTCGGCTCGCTCCCGCTGGCCGACCACCGGGAGCTACGGGCCCGCACCGATTCGGGATACCGGCAGGTGGACCCGGAACGGTTCGCCGGCCTCACCGCGCTGGACACCCGCGCGACCGTGGACGGCGTCCGCCGCCGCGTCATCGTCACCCACTCCGCGACGTTGCACGCCGCGCAGCACCGGGCGTTCACCGACGAACTGAGCACCGCGGTACGTGACCTCGACGGCCTCGCCGCGGCACTGGCGGCGGGCACCCACCGCGGCGACCGGACGCAGGTGCACGCCGAGATCTCCCGGATCATCCGGGGCCGCCGGGTGGAACGGGTGCTCGGCATCACGCTGGAGGGCACCCGTCCCGGCGAGATCCGGCTGTCCCACCGGGTCGACGAGGCCGCCGTCGCCCGGCTCGGGGACGAGTTCTTCGGCAAGCAGGTCCTGGTCACCGACCGGGACTGGCCGGTGGCCGAGGTGGTCACCGCCGCCCGTGCACGCACCCACCTCGAATCGACCTTCCGCTGGCTGACCGGCGTCGCCCCGGCCGGCCACGGGCAGTGGACGCCGCACCGGATCGCCGTGCACACCCTGGTGTCGGTGCTCGCCGCCACGGTCACCCACCTGATGCGGCGCGAGGCCGACCGGGCCGGGATGAACCTGTCCGTGGCCGAACTGCTCGACCAGCTGCGCGGCATCGGCGAAACGGTGCTGCGGCACCGCTCGACCGGCGGGCGCCCGCGCACCCGCCGGATCCTCTCCGACCGCACCCCTCGGCAGCAGGCGCTGTTCGGGCTGTTCGGCCTGGCCCGGTTCGCGCCCCGCTAGCCCTCGCGGTGGATCTGCAGCGCGGAGAAGCTCTGCACGACCGGCATCAGCTCGATCACGTTGATGTTCACGTGCGCCGGCTGGTTCGCCGCCCAGTACACCGACTCCGCGACGTCGTCCGCGGTCAGCGGGGTGGTGTCGGCGTAGACCCGGTCCGCCTTGTCCCGGTCACCGTCGAACCGGACAGCGGAGAACTCCGTCCCGCCGACCATGCCCGGCTCGACGTTGGTCACCCGGACACCGGTGCCGTGCAGGTCGCTGCGCAGGTTGAGGCTGAACTGGTGCACGAACGCCTTGGTCGCCCCGTAGACGTTGCCGCCGGGGTAGGGGTAGGTCCCGGCGATCGACCCGATGTTGATCACGTGGCCCCGCCCGCGCTCGACCATCCCCGGCAGCAGTGCGCGGGTGAGGTGCACGAGCCCGGTCACGTTGGTTTCGATCATCTGGTCCCAGTCCTCGAGCCGGGCCGCCTGCGCCGGCCCGAGCCCCTTGGCCAGCCCCGCGTTGTTGACCAGCACGTCGACGCCCGCCCAGTCCGTGGGCAACACGTCCACGGCCCGCGCGACCGACTCCCGGTCCCGCACGTCGAGGGTCAGGGGAAACAGGGCGTCCCCGAGTTCCCGGGCCAGCTCCGCGAGCCGCTCGGAGTTGCGCGCCGCCGCGACGACCCGGTCTCCCTCGGCCACGAATCGCCGCGCGATCGCCGCCCCGAATCCGGCACTGGCCCCGGTCACGAACACGGTCTTCATCGAATGAGTCACCGCTCTTCCTCCACCGGCCCGGCCACCCGGCCGGACCACCTGCCCAGTCCCCGGCCGCGCCCCGACTTCGGCCCCGGCCGCCGCGCCCCAGGTTAGGCAGTGCCCCGGACGCCGGCCCGCCCTGTCCCGTCTTTTCTCCCGTTGACCTGCGGTGATGTGGTTAGGGGACCCCCGTGTTTCGGGGGGTTGGGGGGCGTGTAATGTTCTCCAGGTCGCCAGGGAGACCGGGTGGCTGCGGGACACGAACCAAGCTCTCACCTTGAGGGTGATTGAGTGGGTGTGCTGCTTTAAAACTGCTAGGAATGACTGCTTCGGTGTGGTCTGGGCCCTGTGGGGTTCGGGTTGTGCTGTGGGTGTGTTGCTTGAGAACTCAACAGTGTGCTAGTGAACTAAGCCAGTAGAGCTTTGTATTTTGAAACCCCTCGTCGGGGTTTCCTTTGAGATTATTTTATGTAGTCTGGATTGACTCATTCATTGTTGGAGAGTTTGATCCTGGCTCAGGACGAACGCTGGCGGCGTGCTTAACACATGCAAGTCGAACGCTGAAGCATCTTCGGGTGTGGATGAGTGGCGAACGG